>JAFXVI010000099.1 GCA_017524595.1 Lachnospiraceae bacterium
ACATCGGTCCACCTGACCATGCACCCTCTGCGTTGCGGCGTCTGTAATACATGCCAAGGACATTTTCGGAATACTTGACCATCATCCCGAGAAATGCCGCAACCCACATCCACAGGACCGCTCCGGGTCCGCCAACACATATGGCAGTAGATACTCCGGCTATGTTTCCCGTTCCGATCGTTGCACAAAGCGCCGTACAAAAAGCACGGAACTGGGACAGAGCGCCTGCATCATTGATGATGCGTCCCTCATTTCTCATCACTCCAAAGGTTTTTCCGAACCAATGCCTAAGATGCGTGATCTGGAAAAAACCGGTGATAACGGTACAGATAAGTCCCGTTCCAAGCAGCAGGGCGATACCGAAGGTACCCCATGCAAATCCGTTTACCGAATCATTGATCTTAATGATCGTTTCCATGTTTATCATCCTAATATTTCACAATAAACCAGTGTCTGGTTCAAAAGCTGATAAGCCACTTCTCCGAAGGTGACCGGTCCCGTGTAAGGCGGGATCTTATGGCCGTAAAGATTACCATACTGATAGTTGAGTATGCAGTTACAGGAAAATACAGGGTTCACAGCTCCTGTTTCATTTATCTTTTTCTCAAACTCCTTAGCATAATCATCCACTTTTACGGCAAACCGGTAATCCACATTTCTGAACACGGGCGCATAGAAGCTTACCGTATCATCTCCCACTCCCTTTATGGATGTATTGATATAAGAGCCGTTGTAATCCGCCACAAGCGGCATCTTGGTATCTATCCCTTTTTTCTCTATATACCGGGCAAAATTTACCTCCTGACCGTTAACCGTGCATTTTGATACGCTTAAATCGTTATCGTAAAAACGGATGACCGGATCTGTCTTATCATCGGTAAATATATTTATCATATTTATCATCGCAGTCTTATTCTCAGGCAGTTTTATATACATTGCCACTGCCCTGTCGGAATATGACTCTCCGCTCGTTCCGTCATAAACCTTCGCTTCTCCGTCTCCGCTCAGATCAAACCCCGAGATCCAGCCTACAGTGGGATGCATGAGAAGTTCCTCGACTTCGGGAGCTTCCTTTGCATATTTTGCCGCAACCTTTGACCCGTATGGCATGATAAGGATCGTAAGCCCGTTTTCATAGCATTCCTCAACTACCTGAAATATATTATATTTTCCGTACGTCTTAACGTTTGTATCCTCGGCAAAATCGATCTCATTTACAAAAAGCCTGTCTTTCGATAATAAACCGCCATCATCACTCATAAAATAAGGAGTTGTACCCCCTATCCATTTTCCTTTGGGAAGTTTTTCAAGCAGCGTTTCATCCGCTGCTATATGCAGTGTCTTTCCTTCTTCTATCAGTTTTACGGTGTCATCCAATGTAATAAGCATTTTTATACCTCCTCTTCCATGTCTGCTTCCCGATGCCTGTCAGAGCGCAACTATATTAGCCAGATCAACCTTCGCAACTATAGGATATTTTGCCAGAAAACCTTCAAGTTCACCTATGCATGCCTCGATGCATGCAGGATCGCTCTTCAGTCTTTTCTGAAGTTTGGCTATCATCATATTAAAAGCCAGATTTGATGAAGTATACTTGAGTTCGCCCTTAAGTATCCTGATCATCTTTTCCTGAACAACCGCATCCATTACATCCTCTCCTTCCTTAGTCTCTCATTACCCGTTTATCCAAGTATATTAAGCATTCCCTCATAATCAAGCATCTCGGCCTTTTCACGGACAAGAGCAAATTTCTCTTTTTCCGCATCAGGTATCGAATATTCACCTATCTCCTTCATGATATCCTCTATCATATCACAATCCATGGATTCTGCCGCATTTTTAAGCTCATCATAAATGCTCTCCATCAGGAACTCATCCGCAACGGGTTTATCCGCATTATCTCCCGAAACCCCTTCCTCAAATGCAGGGGCAAGTTCCTCACTTAACTTAAGATAATCTTCCATTACGGAAGCATGATTATCCTCGATATACTGTACATCTCCCTCTTTTCCCGCCATTTCAAGCTTCTCACAGCGCTCTCCCAGTTCCATGGCACCGACAAGCCTTGCCGAACTTTTAAGTGCATGTATCTTGATCGTGTAATTATTCCAGTCTTTTGAAGAATAACTGTTTTCAAGTTCCGCATGCTTATCCGGTATGGAATCATAAAATATCTTAAGCACGGTCTTAAGAGCGTCCTCTGAACCGCTGTTCTGCAATGCCGACTCTGTATCTAAACACGTGATCCTGCCAAGCCATTCATCCTTAACGGGGGGTTCTTCCTCTACGGGATCATCGTTATCCCCGGATCCCTCATAAAGCTCAGTTTCCGGGATATCCTCCGTGATGTCTTCCGTGATGTTCTCCGCGTTATCTTCGACATCATTGATGCTGTCTTCGTCTTCCTGATCACTTTCTTCATCCATGGCCTCTTCATCGATGGCCTCTTCATCGATAAAGGATGCTATATTATAAGACTTGTTGGACTTAAGAAAATACAATATTCCGAAAGATCCCGGCCCGCAGTTCGAAGATATGGCCGCAGAAGCCTGCTTGAAGATCACATGTTCAAAATAAGCCGTTTTCTTGATCTCTTCCTTGATCCATGCAAGTGTATCGGAAGGTATATCCACATAAGTTACAAATACGAGATCGGGATCGGGGATCACATCCGGAGGAAGTGCTCTTTTTATATAACTCCGGTATGCACTTTTAGTACTGCCCAGCCATATGCCTCCTACCCTGGCTTTATCTTCCTTGATACGTAATGCCGGATGGAGGTTCAGCGATCCTGCGATCTTATTCAGCCTTTTGCTAAAAAGTCCCTTCTTAGCCATGTAATCGGTTGTATTGATAATAAAACTGCACCTTAATCTGTGCTTTATCTCCTCAAGTTCCGAAACGATATCCTGAACCGGCAGTCCCTGCTGCATAAGCTTTTGTGCGATAAGTACGAGTATACCTGTGGCGCTCGAAATGCACTCCGAATTTATGACGGTTACATTATCGAAGGCTTTTGCCGCTTCCGACGCTATCTTATAGTCCTCACTCATACTTGTCGTTATTGAGATATGAATGATATTGTGTGCTCTCTTCAGTGTTTCCGCGAAAAATTCTGTATAAGCGGTTTCATCCGGAGGTGAAGAAAATGCTTCCTTGCCGGAGTTTATATGCCGGATAAGTTCATATGCATCCATATGATATCCGTCCTTAAACACACCGTCCTCCGTTCGTACCGTAAACGGGAGGATGGGAATATGCAGTTTCCTGATCACCGGATCGGGAAGATCGCACATGCTTGATGAAGTAATCATGACAGGTATCTTTTCCGCATATTTATCTGTTGTATTTATCTCCTCTTCGGTACCCATCAATACGGATCTTAATATGATCTTCTCGCTTGAAATATGCTTTATGAGCATTTCTTCCATAGCTTCGCCCGAAACAGGCTTTACAAGATATCCGTCAAATCCTGCGCGGTTATACAGATCTCTGTTCTCACTCCCCGCATTGGCGGTAAGGACTATCACAGGGGTAGTCCTGTTAAGGCCTCCTGCCTGATTCCGCAGAAGTTCCAGACACTCTATCCCGTCCATTTCGGGCATGAGATGATCCATAAAAATGGCATCGTAATGAACCTTAAGACTTCTTTCCAAAGCTTCCTTTCCGCTGATCGCAGTGTCGATAGCCATATCCGTATCGACAAGGAGTCTTTTTTCAACTTCAAGATTCATTTCATTATCATCTACAATGAGTATCCTTACTTCCGGCGCTAAGAAACTGCTTTCGTATGTACTCCTCTTAACAGTTTGCTGATTATGGATATTCAGTTCGCCTACCCTGCTGTGATCGGACACGATCTGCTTTAACATAACGGTAAAGGTTGAACCTTCGCCGTATACACTGTTTACAGTTATGGTTCCGTCCATCAGTTCAACAAGCTGCTTAACTATACTGAGTCCCAGCCCTGTTCCTTCAATATATCTGTTTTTGGTCTGATCCACGCGCTTAAATGCATCAAACAGATACGGAAGCGCTTCCTTCTTGATGCCCATTCCGGTATCCGAAACGGAGATCGTAAGCTCTGCGATGTCATCTTCAGCCTCCCGGCTTTCAACATTCAGCTCAACACGGCCTTCCTTGGTATACTTTACCGCATTGTTTAACAGGTTTATGATCACCTGTTTGATACGTACTTCATCTCCGTACAGTACCATCGGGACTTCCGGGTCGACACTCACTTCAAATGAAAGTCCTTTCTCCTGTGCCCTTAACCACATCATATTTACGATCTCGGACAGCATATCACCGATACGATAGTCTACGGGAACTATATCCATACTCCCGGCCTCTATCTTGGAAAAATCCAATATATCATTTATCAGAGCGAGCAGCATTTTTCCCGAGCCCTGTATCGCGGATGCATCCTTTACAATATCATCCGATGCGGACTGATCCCTTAATATCAGTTCGTTCAGACCGAGTATCGAATTAATGGGAGTCCGGATCTCATGGCTCATGCTTGAGAAGAAACGATTCTGCGTACGGTTAAGCTCCTCCGCTCTTTCCGCTTCGGCATGAGCACGTTTACTCTCATCCATGAATATCATTTTCTGGTACATGAGCATAATGTATATACAGATACCGACCAAAAGAACGGATACCAGCGCATCCATAAAACCCATCTTCATACTGTGAGGATATATCCATTCGGGGTGTCTGTATGATGCCCAGTATTCAAATATGCCTATTCCGGTAAGGGCAGTCATCATCACTATCCTTAACCGCCCCGAGAGCGACATGCCTATGAACATATAGCTGAATATTATCCAATATATGCCGCCTCCCATTGTTCCGCCGCCGTAGAAAAATGTTATCGGAAGGATAATGAACACGAGTGTGCATACGGATATTATCGATCCGATCTTTACATTTTGAAAATGAACCGTTACGGTTACTATGATCGGAATGAATATGATAGCTGCCAGTATCGTAAAGATCTCCTGCGGGCTTTCTCCTCCTATGATATCGAAGATAACGGCAATGATCATGGCGACAGTGCCGAGAATAGAGAGCATTATGTAGGTACGTTCCTCATAACTGCGGGTGGAGTCCGTAAGTCTTTGAGATATTTTCTTTATAAGCTTCATCTCCTGCTCCTCCCTTCATAAGATATCCTGTCTGCAGGAAGCACCCGTAGCATGACTCTTTCATAATCCGATGTATTGATAGGCTTTGCGATAAAGCCGTCGAATCCCTCCCTTATAAACATCTCTCTGGCACCTGATACTGCATTCGCCGTGAGCGCGATGACTATGATCTTCCTGTCAAGATCGGCAGCCACAGCCTTTATCTGTTTCATAGCCTCTACACCATCCATTTCAGGCATCATATGATCCATGAAGATAACGTCATAATCATAGTTCTCGAATTTAGTGATGGCTTCTTTGCCGCTCTCAGCGCTGTCTA
>JAFXVI010000010.1 GCA_017524595.1 Lachnospiraceae bacterium
ATAGCGCGTGTGATCCCGACGTAACACAGGCGTCTCTCTTCCTCCATTTCAGAAGGATCATCGCTGGTTATGTTCATGTATCCAGGAAATAACCCGTCTTCCAGCCCGGTTATAAAAACATGAGGAAACTCAAGTCCCTTTGCACTGTGTAAAGTCATGAGCAAAACCTTGTTACTGTCGCTGCTTACATTGTCAATATCAGCAACCAGTGCGACTTCTTCCAAAAACCCTGATAAGGTTGCTTCCTCCATCTCCTCATCGCCATGTTCATCCTCATAAGCCACAACCTTGTTTATAAATTCATCTATGTTCTCAATCCTCTGATCCGCATCTTCCTTGTCAACCGCTTCCATCTTTTCGATATAATCCGTCGTATCAAGTACATCATTGACCAGTTCTTCAAGAGTTATGTACGGAAGCTTGCTACGAAATACCCGGATCATATCCACGAAAGGCTTAAGCTTTGATGCGCTCTTCCCAAGCGACGGTATCTCATCCGCCCTCCCAAGCGCCTCAAAAAAAGTCAGATCATTATTATTCGCATATTCCTGAACCCTGTTTATGGTGGTTACACCGATATTGCGTTTCGGCACATTTATTATCCGTCTTACCGCAACATCATCCCTTGCGTTATCTATTGTCTTAAGATAAGCAAGAATATCCTTTATCTCACGCCTTGCATAAAAGTTTACCCCGCCCACGACATCATAAGGGATCCCGCTGAATATCAGCTGCTCCTCTATAAGACGAGCCTGAGCGTTGGTTCTGTACAGCACAGCACAATCCCTGTAGTCATACCTGCCATCCCTCTTATTCTTTACTATCGTATCCGCCACATATTCCGCCTCCTCGTAACCCGATTCACACTGACGGAAATGTATCCTGCTGCCCTCTCCCCTGTCGGTCCACAGCGACTTGTCCTTTCTTCCCATATTGTTGCTGATGACCGCATTTGCCGCATCCAGTATATTCTGTGTGGAACGGTAGTTCTGTTCAAGCTTTACTACCTTTGCATCCGGATATACCTTCTCAAAATCAAGTATATTCCTGATATTGGCGCCCCTGAACTTGTAAATCGACTGGTCGTCATCTCCAACCACACAGATATTCCTGTATTTTGCAGCCAGCAGTCTGATGAACTCAAACTGCACCGTATTGGTATCCTGATACTCATCTACCATTATATACCTGAATCGCTCCTGATAAGACTCAAGAACCTCAGGCCATGCTTTAAACAATTCAACCGTCTTTAAAAGAAGATCGTCAAAATCAAGCGCATTGCTCTTCTTAAGCTCCTTCTCATATTCGGCATACACTTTCGCAATCTGCTGCATCCCGAAATCTCCAATGGCTTCCCGCTGCATGTCATAAGCTGTCATCATTTCATCCTTGGCATGCGATATTGCCGCCAGAAACGCCCGCTCCGGCATCTGCTTTGTATCTATCTGCAGTCGCTTGCATATACTCTTCATCACGGTCTTCTGATCATCAGTATCATAGATCGTGAAATTGGTTTCATATCCGATCTTATCAATATATCTGCGCAGTATCCTGACACAGGTGCTGTGGAAAGTTGCAACCCATATGCTTTCAGAGCCGTAGCCGACCATATCGTCAACACGCCCCCTCATCTCACCGGCAGCCTTATTGGTAAAAGTGATCGCCAGTATATTCCACGGATTCACACCGCAATCCTCTATCAGATATGCTATACGGTTCGTTATGACCCTCGTCTTTCCCGACCCGGCTCCCGCAAGTATAAGAAGAGGCCCCTCTGTATACAGGGCGGCCTCCTTCTGTTTATCATTTAGCATCTCAATTACACTGCTCATATCCTTATCCTATTCTTTGTCGCGTTCCTTCAGCCTTCCAAGTACCATATCATAACCATCATTCCCGTAATTAAGTGATCTGTTCACACGGCTTATCGTGGCTGTAGAAGCTCCAGTCTTCTCAGCTATCTCAAGATAGGTCTTCTTCTCCCTTAACATAGTTGCTACCTCAAAACGCTGTGACAAAGAGATTATTTCATTTATAGTACAGATATCTTCAAAAAAGATATAGCATTCTTCCTTATCCTTGAGCTGCAGTATTGCATCAAACAGATGACTGGCAGCTTCAGTCCTGATCTTAGGATTCATCCGGTTTCCTCTGTAAATATAAAAATATAAATTACATATCTGCTATCCCGAGTTTCTCAAACAACTTGGTAAGCGATGGGCGGTCAAGTATCAGCAGCATATGGCTGGTCATCTTCTCCTCACCCATTATGAACTGTTCATCTATTACCAGTATCTTATCGCCGACCTCTGAATATTCCTTAAGTGGGATCTCCAATATATCGCCAACAGTGCTCACATGATATTCAGGTGGAATGATATCAACCTTCATGCTTGACAGTGAAGCTATTGCATTGGCATAAGCGCCCGAAGTGATATTTCCCATCTCTGAAAGAACGGACAGATCCATATCATTCAAGTCAGCAAGTGTATTAAGTTCCTTGGGATAAAATGTATTAATGATCCGTTCAGCGAACGGCTTCTTTACGATATGGAACATCATGCCGGTAAGGTCTTCCTTGACACCGATCCTGATACCCAAAACCTCACTGTTCTCACCACCCAGGAATTCCTTCACAGATTCAAAGTCAAGAAACCTGATGCTCGGTACCGACATATCAACAAATGTATTCAAAAGCATAGCCAGCGCCGTACACGCATTGCCCGAACCGATATTACCGATCTCCTTAAGCAGGTCTATCTGTATATCACTGAACCCATCATATACGCCCATTGAGCGGTACCCCTTTCGGAAATGATAGATTCAGTGTATCATAATTTTACCCTTCATGCAATTACAGTAAGAAAGTTTACACCAAAATCATACAAAAATCGCCTCCATATAAGATAAAAATCGTCACTTCGGCTATTGAACAAAACATATCATAAAACTATAATTATTCTCAATTTAAGGAAATGACACAGGCGGTATAAAGATGGAAGCATATGAGATATTTAAAAATCTGGCAATAATCATAATATTTGCAAAGGTGTTCGGGATCCTTGCAAGAAAGCTTAAGGCACCACAGGTCGTTGGTGAAATAATCGCCGGACTCATCGTAGGTCCCAGTATCCTCGGTCTTGTAACAACTTCTGATTTTCTGTCCCAAATGGCGGAAATCGGAGTGGTGCTCCTTATGTTCTCAGCTGGTCTCGGTACCGACTTAAAGGAGCTGCTAAAAACCGGTCCTGTCGCCTGTCTCATCGCCGCAGCAGGCGTATTTGTTCCGCTTGCAGGGGGATGCCTTCTGCATATGTGCTTCTACGGCTTCAATCCCATACATGATCCGGGCTTCGTAACATCTCTGTTCATCGGAGTGATAATGACCGCGACTTCCGTGAGCATAACGGTCGAAACACTTAAGGAACTTGGGTATTTAAAAAGCAGGGTCGGAACTACGGTTCTTGCTGCCGCGATCATTGATGATGTAATTGGTATTGTTGTATTAACCTTCGTAGTGGGAATGAGAACTCCCGACTCAAACACGGGAACCGTTGTATTAAAAACGGTATTGTTCTTTATATTTACCTTTGTTATCGGCATTCTGTCCTACCATGCATTCAAATGGGTAGATAAGCGCTGGCCCCATACAAGACGCATTCCTATAGCGGGACTTGCATACTGTTTTGCTTTTGCATATATTGCCGAGCGTTTCTTCGGGATAGCCGATATAACCGGCGCCTATTTTGCAGGTATAATCCTGTGCTCGATCAAGGACTCGGATTATATTGCCGAAAAAATGGATATCAATTCATATATGCTTTTCGGTCCAATATTCTTCGCCAGTATCGGACTAAAGACCGACATAGATGATTTTTCAACCAATATACTATGGTTCTCGATAGCCTTTGTAATAGTAGCACTTCTAACTAAAATAATCGCCTGCGGAGCAATTGCATTGGTCTGCAAATTCTCTGCAAGCGACAGTTTAAAGATAGGTGTCGGTATGATGACCCGTGGCGAAGTAGCCCTCATAGTATCTCAAAAGGGATTGTCCGTTGGGCTTTTAAAGCCGGTTTATTTCACCAGTGTTATTCTGCTTATAATCGTTTCATCCATTGCCACGCCCATTATCCTTAAGTTGCTGTTTAACAGACATCCTCAAAAGGATAGCGTCGGGACGTCGGGATCAACCCCTGAATGACAGGATCATGGCAACCTGGAGGGCAAGTAACGTCAGATACATGACATCATCAGTCTCCATACGGCTCACTGCTACTCCGTATATCTTATCCGAATGATGTATGTCGGCAAAACAGTATCTGCTGCTCTTATCATCTTCATACTCGGACGCAAAATACAATTCATTTATCCCGCCTTCTATAACAGGACGTTCCTCAAACGCATATGTGACTATCCCTTCGGCTTCATTCTTTTTGGCGGCAAGACGCATACGCGCACTGTGCACAGTCTCTATCCCTTCCGAATGCATAACCGGCTCATCATAAAGGAAGATGTAGATATCCGACCTGTCCGAAAAACACATCTTCTCAAGCGCAACCCTGAACATCTTCTGCTCATCATCTGAAACAAAACTCATATTCCTTGAGATCAGCGACAACTGCATGGTCTCAGTTTCATATTTAATAGTCCTTACATTCTCAATATTGAATACATAATTCTGAAGATACTTCATGCCTTCGACTAAAATTTCCGAAAGGAGTATCATCTTATTATGATCAGCGGAATCATGTATGAGTGCCGACATATAATCCGAAAATGCATTCATCATCGCATTGGGAGAAATATATTTGCTAAATGGGGAATTGACAAGTTCCCTCAGCTGCCCTACAACCGTCTCCGCATTGAGCGTATCCTTTATATAACCTCCGAGGATGAGAATATCCTTATACAGTGATTCGTATAGGATATCATATATCTTATCACCTATCTCATCCTTCACATTGGAAATGAGGATATCTTCCCGCATAAGTTCAGCAATCTTGACCGCATAGAATTCAGGCTGTGTGCGTTCGATATCACTCATAGGAAGATATCTGTGCTTCCTCCCGTAACTGCAACCGCAGGAGCTGCGTTTCTTTAATATGGTAGGAACTATACCGCCGTCTATAATCCCGTCCCTTAAAAGCACCAGCACATTCTCGATCGACTTGTAACCCTCATAATAAAAATCCTGTCCAACAGTCGTAAGAGGCGGATCAGAAGACGATGCGCGGACATCGTCATCATAACCCGTAACGGCTACTGCACTTGCATCAAGTCTCGGATTACCCACACGCATTCCGCGCTTCTTAAGCACATCATAAACAGCATACGCCATCAGGTCATTGGCACACACTATTGCTTCCGGCTTCTCATTCCTGTCAAGTAATTCTTCAACAACCGGTCCGCACAGTTCGCTGAACAGGCCATATACCATCATTTTAGGCTCAAAATGCAGTTCATTCTCAATAAGAACATCCTCAAAAGCCCGTTTTCTTTCTATTGACTCACGATTATTTTCCCATCCTCCGACATAGAGAAACTTCGTGTACCCATGATAATTCACCAGATGCTCCACGACCTTTCGCATACTGCTGTAATTATCATTTATGATATAGCCGGTATTATTCCTGTCAGAAAATTCCTCTATCAGGATATATGGTATATCGCCATATGTATCCAGTAATCTCTGCTTCTCCTGCGTAGTCATATCCATGGTATGCGAACCATATACAACTACCATACCGTCGATCTCATTCCGTCTTACATGCTCTCTCGTAATGGCATTCATAAGATCATGGTCCTTTTCGATCTCGCCGCCATCCATGAAATTGTAAGTAAGCTGCGAACCTGCGAATACAACCAGATCAGCGCCTAAATCATAGGCCGCCTGATACATTCCACGCAAAACAGTCCTCAGATATGGTGCAATGGCGCTGCCCATAAGCACGCCGATACGTTTGCGCCTGTTTATCATATACTCTCCTTATTCCTTCGAGTTCTTAAGCGGGCAGATCTTATATACCAGCATATATTCGTTAAGATTGCTCTTCCTGTAAAAGCTCATGCGGACACGTTCCATGACCTTTACTGCATTCTCGTATGAATCTACAGGAAACATTATCGCATACTGGTCATCTGAATAACGGCATATACTGTCACCCATTCGCAGTTCATGTTTACAGCATTCAAGCAAAGCCGACATCGCACGCTCATTCTTAAGCGGCTCATGTCTGTCTGTGATCTTTGAACGAAGCGTTGCCATTGTAAGGAACATTGTCTCACCGGTACGCATCAGCAATCTTCTCTGCAGTCTGTATACTTCGCGGAACATATCATATTCACAGACAAATGCCGTATTTTCTGAAGAATCCGTCTCCATCTCCTCGCGGACACCACCGATCATGCGATCCATATCCTTAACAGCGCTGCGGAACATATTGTATTCGCTGCGCATGGAGTCGCTCTCCAGACCCTTCTGCATGGCAATATTCATTTCATTTTCGATCTCAAGGGATACCGGTATGTACTCCTGGACTTCATTGCATACATTTATAACGCCGTTATAATCATTCCTGCCCTTAAGCAGCTGGATATATTCAAGAGCAACACGTATGTATGTATCCCTTAGTGCTACTGCTTTGGGAACCACCCAATGCTCTGCATTGGAATCAGGCAGAAGATTGCCGGTATACAGATCCATGGCGTTGCGAAGCATTGACATCTTCTTATCATCGCTTCCTATCATTTCAAGCGCGTTTCGTGATGCCTCTTCAAAATCATAAATATCGATGGAAATATCTAGATCAGTATTCCACTGATATGCTCCTCTCCTGCTTAGGACAGAATTATTAAGGGCGGATATTCCCGTGCTGTCTATCATAGCCCTGTAGCGATAAAGGAGAGTACGAAGTGCCGTCCCGGGATTTGCATAATCCTCTCCTGACCAAAGCAGCTCGAAAAGCTCTTTATGTGAAATGGGTTTGTCTTTATTCAGAAGGAGATAACACAAAAACAGTTTGGTCTTTCTCGTATTTGCAAGATTCTCAAGGATCGGCTTATCATCTTTATATATTCCAAAGCCGCCGAACAGTGTGATTTTTACATTAGATGCCATAATTTCCTCCAAATATTATCATTTATCAGTTATTGTGTCACATACGAACCTAATTATGATAATATCACCTAGTGATTGATTTTTCAAGTCTTTTTAATAAAATATATAAACTAAAAGTCATTTTACGGAGCTATTATAACACCTTTATCCGGCATTGCTTCAATGTAATCCGATACCCTGTTATTAATACCGTCTGTTCCTGAAGACGCAGTGCCGTTCTTTTCCTCATTCACAATAGTACGTACTATTTCACGACCTGAAACTATATTATTGTTACCGTATATGTATATTCTGTCACCCGCAATGACAAGTCCCTCTACATTACAGCCGTTTTCTATGATAACGTTACCGGCAGTTATGATAACACCTGTAAAATCGTCTGTCAGAGTAACATCCTCATTGGTTATTATCTTACTGTAGCGACCGGTGTATTTGCTGTCATTGGCACTGCTGTATCCTGATGTAATATCATCCACAAGATCAGCGGTACTGCTTATTAACTTAACGATATTCTCATAATGCTCAGCATCTGTGAACTCGACTGATCCATCGCGCAGGAACAGGCTTCCGTTTACCGTATACTCGGTTTTTGACGGATAGTTCTCGATATCATTTATCGTGTTTGCGTATATGGATATTTCATTATCCTGATTTCCGAACAGAACAAAGGCACCCTTTAAATTGATATCACCCGTTGTGACTATGCTGTTGCCAAACATTGCTGCCTGTGTGGTGAGCATATTAATACCGCCGTACGGATCCTTTTCTCCGAATGCAAGCTCTGCTTCCCTATTTTCCTCAAACTCATGCGTTCCGGCAAAAACACTACCTACAAAAGACGATGTCTGTCCGGTTATATAGATACCTTTCATTCCTACAAGGCTGTAATCATAAAAGTTAATGCTCTCATCGCTGAAAGAAACATCCGGTGCAGGAATATCGCATGTACACGTCTTTTCTTCTATGACCGTGTCCCCGACAACATAGCTTATGACTACATCCCTTATAAAGCACTGCCTTATCTCGCAGTTGCTTTCATCATAATCAAGTATGAATTCCGGCTCCGGATCGGTGGATATGATATATTTCCCTCCTTCTGCTGAAGGCAGGTATCGCTCCAATGTTTCCGCAAGAGCCTTTCCTCCGGTTCCGTACATGGCATTTATCCGGTCAATGTATTGCCTGTAATATGCGGATTTCTTACCGGTGTTCAACGTATCTACAGATGAACCCTCCTGTTCCTTAAGCCCTATCAGCATAACAGAATATACGTCTTCTGCAGCATCTTCCCCCGACGACTGCACCTTCTGCTTAAGGGCATCTACTGCCTCATCAAGTGCCTTATCCACACGCGCACCTGTCTTCTGCTTCATGAGCATTTTTGTTATGTCAACCGTTTGCGCATAAACAAATACCACCGCCAAAGCGGTGATACCCAAAAGAAATAATGCTACTACAGCTTGTTTATGTTGTTTCCTGTTATACAAGTCTGTCTCCCTTGTTTATAGATCAAAGCTCTTTTACCAGTTCATAAAAACGTAATACGGGCTGAAGCATTGACAGAAGCAGGAACAGTACCACTACCGCCATAATGATTATTGAAACAGGTTCCTTACGGGCTACGTGTCTGGCCGCATCTCTATCGGCTTCTTTCTCATAGTATTCGGCCACCTGCAAAAGCATTCTGGGGGTGTCTCCCATCTCCTCTCCAACTGAGATCATCTGAAGGACATACATCGGAAAGAATTCAAACACACATAATGCGTTTGATAAAGTGGAACCCTCTGCTGAAGCATTGGCTGCTTCAAGCAGCCTGGCTGTAAGAAAAGGATATTCCGTAAAAGAATGTGCAGTCACAAACAATGCATCCTTGGCAGCTACTCCCACCTCAAGCAGTACATTCATGTATCTTGCGAACTTGGCATAAATGTTCATTCTTTTATATGATCCGGCAGGAAGTGATTTCTCTCCCAGTGTCGGACCCAGTATGTCGGCACTGCTGGCTTTCCTGTACAGGAAAATGGCCAAAAGTATAAGTGCTACTATTATCGTCAAAAGCCACCAAATACCGCGGAATGAATCCGCCAGTATGAGAAGAGCCCTGGATACACCCGGAAGCTCAGTATTAAGCCCTGAAAACATATCAACAAATCCGGGATAAACTACTAACATCATCACGATCATCACGATCAATGAACATATAGTCACAAGAGCCGGATAGAACACGGATATACTGCCCATTTCCTTCTGTTCCTCTTCACGCGCAAAAATATCGGAAAACTTCTTGAATGTATGGGCAACCATATCATTTCTCTCCGCGGCGGATACGGCGATCGTAAATGCAAACGGAAAGCAGGCGCAATTACCCATGGCAACGGAGAGATCCGTGCCGTCCTTGATCTCATTATATATTCTCTCAAGGGCGTCATGAAGATCCTCATTGGGGGTCTGTTCAATAAGTATTCTTATCGTATCTACAGTACTGACGCCCGCCTGACTGATACTTGCAAACTGGGCACACATATCCCTTAGTTCCTTATACGGTATTGTGCCCCTGGCTTCTTCGCGTGTTATATCTATCTTTTCAAATTCAGCCTTCTCTACAACTGTATAAGCATCAAAAATATTAGAACCTGTCGGCCTTAACCCGGAAACATTCACAGGAGAAACATCATCTTGCGAAGATACGGTCAGTTCGGTATCTGTCACCTTGGCACTCTCAAACTCACTCCAGTCACCTAAAGGCGCATCATTAATAGGTTCATCCGGTTCCTTATTTTTCTTATCCGGAGAACTGTCTTGCTTCCTGGCACCTGATTTCCTGCGCTTCTTCCCTTTGCCGTGTCCCTGTTTTTTCTTTACACCAACAGGTTCGGTATCAAGATACTGGAGTTCTTCCTCCCGCTCCCTGTTAAAGACCGCAGCCGGATCACCTATATTCAAATCTTCATGATTATCAAATCCGTCACTCATCTGATCCACCATTATCATCAACAGGAGTCTCCGATACACCTGCCCCAATCTCTATGCTTGCATCTTCCATTTCGGTAATATCCCCGCCTGTAAGAACCGCCTCCCTGAGTGCGGGAACAAAAGACGCGTAATCCACCATACTTATATCAAGGTCCACCTGTTCATCAATACCCTTGATAAATCCGCGTTCAGTATATTGCCATATCGTAAAATCATACATGAAATCATTCTCGTCAAGATACTGTGGCGCCCAGAAATCATATTCCTGAAGCGCCTCATAATCAAGCTCCCGCCTGATCCAGTTCTCTGACGCATATATCATAGGATAATAACCTGCTTCCCTGATGCGCTCGCAAAACGCTATACACATCTTACTCCTTAAATCTTCATCGATCTCCTCTACGTTTGTCCTTGCCTGTGAATCCGAAACATACTCCGTGTCTATGGCTACCGGATAACTGATCTTATAATCTCTGATAAGATCCAGCGTAAAATCGGCTTCCTTCTCAGCCTCTTCAACGCTTACCGCCTGTGTAAAAAAATATACTCCCAGAGGAATATCCCTCTCGTTGCAGGCTCTTGCATATTCATCAAATTTTTCATCCTTCATAAGACCGCCTTCACTATATCCTCTGTAACCGCAGCGGAGCATGACGAATTCTATGCCTGATTCCTTAAGCTCATCCCAATTGACATACTCCTGATGATAAGACAGGTCTATTCCCAGATGCGATATCTTGTTTCCCTCATCATCATGGTACGCCATAAACCCATCTTCTATATAGAAATTCTCCGTATTGAAAGAATTGATCGGTATCTGCCCTAGTATCCTCTTCCTTGAAGGTATATAAACATTGGTTATATTTGTTTTGTCTTTATCCGAAACAATGACCTGAGGCTTATTAACAGTTGCTGCTTCCTGCCAGTCTGCTTCCCCCTTTTCTGTCTGTGCTGCCTCTGTTCTGTTTTTGGAAAGGCTGCCCATGACATATCCTGCAGCCAGTCCGGCTGCAAAAAAGATAAGGCCAAGCATACCAAGCACGATATATAATTTGGTCCTGTTCTTAATCTTACTCACAATCAATAATTTTACATGAAAGAATACGTTTTTTCAAGATATGCGATATACATGAACATACATAAGAAAAGAGATGCTCCCAGCATCTCTTAACCTAATCCCTGTTACTACGTCTGCAATTCCCCTAACATAAACCTATTTCCAATCCAGTCCGAAACCACGTCCCGATGAAAGTATATTATATATAGTAGAAAAGGCACAAGCTGAATAACCAGATTATAACTTCGTAACGTTTGTTGCCTGAGGTCCCTTCTCACCCTGCACTACATCGAACTCAACAGCAGCGCCCTCATCGAGAGACTTGAAGCCTTCCATGTTAAGTCCTGAATAGTGAACGAATACGTCCTGACCCTGCTCATCAGAGATAAATCCGTATCCCTTCTGGTTGTTGAACCACTTTACTGTACCCTTCATTGTAGTACCTCCAATAAAAAAATAGAATTAATAGCACGATGCCTAAAACATCTTCTTGATAATATCATATTTAAAAAAACTTGTAAACAACAAAATAAGCTCTGTCCTGACTTGCCGGACGGCTGCTAAGAAGGCGGCATCTGGGTCATTGCCTGTACGCTCGCCTGCTGCTGCCTGTGCTGCTGTTCAAGCATCTCAAGCTGCCTTGACATCTCATATATATCCATATGCGCCCTTTGGAATGCTGATACAACAGTCGGATCGAACTGAAGACCTGCTGCCTGGGTGATTATATTATATGCCTGTTCATGTGTCTTACTCTGCCTGTATGATCTGGTAGATACCAGAGCATCGTAAGTATCCGCCACTGACAAAATCCTTGCAAGTATCGGAATGTTCACGCCCATCAAATGGTCGGGATATCCTCCACCGTCATATCTCTCATGATGGTAACGCGCCATCTGGTATGTATAATTGAGGAACTTGCTGTTAGGGATGAGATATGAGTAACGCTGGATAGCATTCGCTGCCAGCAGCGTGTGCCTCTTCATCATCTCGAACTCTTCGTCCGTATACTTTCCGGTTTTTTGAAGGATTGAATCCGGTATACCGATCTTACCCATGTCATGCAGCTGCGATGACAGGATGATAAGCTCAAAATCAGCCGGATCGATACCGTAATTAATGCCGGACATCAGCATTTCCTTAAGGATAAGTCCCATATATCTGGATACTGCAAGTGAACTCATTCCCGCAAAAGTATCCTTAACTGTTATAAGATCCGTGATAACGCCGATGATAAAATATTCAAGCTTAAGTGTATTCTGACTCGAAGACGAAAGAGACTGTTTCAGCTGTCCAAGATATGTTCCCAACTGTTTATTGCTGTCAAGGAGCTCCGTCTGCATCTCTATACGTTTCTTAAGAACCTGTGTATTGATCGGCTTCCTGACAAAATCAGAAGCTCCAAGCCGGTATGCTTCAACCTCCGTTGTCGCATCCTTATCGCCCGATATAAAGATCACGCGTATGTTCTTGGTCTTATCCGAAGTCTTTAAACGTGTCAGAACTTCAAAACCGCTCACACCCTGAAGGACAACGTCAATGATCATTACATCAGGCATGATCGTAGCCTTTCCAAGCCTTGTCAGCGCCTGTTTGCTGTTGTTCATAACCGTAACGTTATAATCCTTCTCAAGCGCCTTCTGCATCATGACAAGCTCAACTTCACTGTTGTCCAAAATCATTACAGAGTACATTCAATAACCTCCGAAAGCTTAAGACTTCCCCCGAAAAGCTCAAGAGCACTTCCAACGGTGACATCTATATGTCCACGGCCTATATCCTTAATAAGCCTGATATCATCAAGGCTCGAAATACCGCCTGCATATGTAATAGTATACGGAAGATAAGCCAATATATCAATTACTTTTTCGTCAATTCCCGATTTCTTCCCCTCCACGTCCACCGCATGGATAAGAAATTCATCACAGTATTCCGACAACCTGTCAAAAATCTCCGCCTCAAGAATATGCTCTGTAAAATGCTGCCATCTGTCCGTTACAATAAAATACGCCCCGTCACGAAACCGGCAGCTTAGATCGAGCACGATCCGGCTGCTGCCAACAGCTGCCTTAAGATTTTTTAGCCTGTCCATATCTATAAGACCGTTCCTGAACACATATGAGGTAACGATCACATGTGAAGCACCCGCCTCAATAAACAGGGACGCATTATCCGCATTAATGCCTCCTCCGACCTGAAGCCCATCAGGATATGCACAAAGAGCCTTTAACGCTTCTGACTTTGTCTCTTCATACTCCAAAGTCCCGGAAGCATTCAGCATCGCTATATGTCCTCCGGAAAGTCCATATTTCTTATATATACCCGCATAGTAAGCCGCATCTTTATCGGAAATGAAATTCTCTGCCGTGTTCCTTCCGTCATCTCTTAGGCTTCCACCGACTATCTGTTTTACCTTTCCGTTATGTATGTCTATGCATGGCCTGAATCGCATGATTTCCCCCGATCTTGTATCGGGGGAGCCCGCCGGCTTTGAGGCATCAATAAAATTCCGTCAGGAATTTTTTCATATTTCTACCCCCGAATTATGATTTTTCTACAAGAATACCCTCGCGATATGCCCTGAGCAGATCCTCAAGCTGGCATATCTGTTCCCTGATCTCGTAACCGGTATCCGTATCCGCAACCCTGAGCCTCATCGAAGCGCTCTCAACAATAAATGAATCCGATATGATATCGGTCTCCTTAAGTATGGCCGCCTCCTTAGACTCAAAAGGCTCATGCGCGGCTATCCACATGCCGTGCGAATTATACACCAGCGTATAACCTGCAATCCCGGTCTTATTCTGATATGCTTTGGAAAACCCGCCGTCTATTACAAGCAGCTTGCCCCCGCACTTAATTGGACTTTCGCCCTTCTTCTGCTCTACCGGAACATGCCCGTTAACTATATGTGAGAACCTTTCATCAAGACCGAATTCCTTCAGTATCTTATTAACGGTAGCTTCATCATTAAGAAGCTCATAATATTTATTTTTTTTCTCAATGTGGGTGGATTTATCCTCGACAAAATAACGTTCAAAAGTCGCCATCTTATCCTTGCCAAATACCGGCGAATTGGCATTTGTCCAGATATACCACAAAATATCCTTTCCTTTTTCTCTTTCCTGCGGATTGTCCGTGGTATAGTAACCCTTCCGTGCATAATTCTCCAGCACATCATAGAGGCTCTTACCGCTGTACTCCTTACCAAACAGCATGACTTTCTTAAAATCGCCGTTTTCATCAAGCGGTACACAGCCATGATAGAGAAGATTTGAATTGAATATCTTATACATGCTGCCTTTGCTGTACATGAAACGCACATGCTTCTGCAGCTTCTCACTCCTGACAAACGCATGCTGCAGCCGTTCCATAAGGTCAGCTTCGGCCTCAGTCAGCGTATACGGATCCTTTGGATCCACGGTAGGAAAATCTGTATCCTTCATCGGATATTCCCTGCCGTCTATCAGCACCGTCTTCTTATCATAATCTATCTTATCAAGCAGCAGACGATCCTGCATTTCAAAATCGGGATACTTCTTAATAAGCTGACCTTCAAGCTTGAACTGTATGATTGACATTGCCTTATGCATCATCTTGTCAAGCTCCACATACTTGATATCATAATCCCTGTTATATGATATCTTGAATGCTTCACAGTCAACATCCTTGTATGTATCAAGGCAGAAAGTAACAAGCGGGATAAGATTGATGCCATATCCCTCCTCAAGAGTATCAAGATTCCCATATCTTACAGACAGACGCACAACATTGGCTATGCATGCAAGCTGTCCGGCAGCCGCGCCCATCCAGACAACATCATGATTGCCCCACTGGATATCTACAGAATGATAATTCCTGAGTGTATCCATAATGATATGCGGTCCGGGACCCCGGTCAAAAATATCACCTACTATATGCAGATGATCAATGACCAGACGCTGGATAAGGTTACTTAAAGCAACTATGAAATCAGGAGCCCTTCCTATTCTTATGATAGTATGTATTATCTCGTTATAATATGCTTCCTTGTCCTGGACCTCAGCCTTCTCGGTAATGAGTTCCTCAATAACATAGGCAAAATCACCAGGCAGTGCCTTGCGCACCTTGGAACGTGTATATTTGCTCGCAACCCGCTTGGTTATCTGGACAAGCCTGTGGAGCGTGATCTTGTACCAGTCCTCAATGTTTTCCTCCTCACGGGTAACTATATAAAGCTTCTCCTCCGGGTAATATATAAGAGTCGCCAGGCTCTTCTTGTCCTTGACGCTTAAAGTATTGCCGAATTCCTCATCGATCTTACGCTTAACAGAGCCTGAACCGTTCTTTACAACATGGTTGAACTGTTCATACTCTCCATGGATATCGGTCATGAAATGCTCGGTACCTTTGGGAAGGTTAAGAATGGATTGAAGATTGATTATCTCCGTCGAAGCGGCCGCGATCGTCGGATATTTCTCCGCAAGAATCTTAAGATAATTCAGTTCGGTTCTGTCGATCTGTCTATTCACAATGATCTCCTAAGCTATATCACTATACCTGTCATTCATCATCCAATGACATCTGACATTGTGTAATGTCCGGCACCCTTTCCCTTAAGGAACTTCGCTGCCTGTACGGCTCCTTTGGCAAATACGGCACGTGAATACGCCCTGTGAGAAAAGGTTACAACCTCATCCTGACCTGCAAAGATAACATCATGATCGCCAACTATCGTACCACCGCGTACTGCCGATATGCCCAGTTCTTTACTGCCCCTTGGCTGCCTCACCTGACTCCTGTCATACACATAATCATATTCGCTGTTTCTTGCCTCATTGATCGAATCGGCAAGTGCAAGAGCTGTCCCGCTCGGAGCGTCAAGCTTGGTCCTGTGATGCTTCTCGACTATCTCAATATCAAATCCCGCATCGGCGAGCGTCCTTGCTGCTTCTGCAACAAGCTTTAATAGCACGTTTACTCCAAGTGACATATTGGCAGACTTAAGTATGGCTACCTCGGCACTGCAATCCTCAAGATGCTTAATCTGCTCTTCACTTAATCCCGTTGTACATTCGACGCATGGAATCTTATGCTGTACACACCAGTCAAGCAAATGATCCACTGCACAGGCATTGCCAAAATCAATAACAGCATCTGCCTGTACATTACAGTCATCAATATTTTCAAATACCGTAAAATCACTCAACTGTCCTCCGGCAACATCTACTCCGGCAACTATCTTTGCATTCTCATCATCTGCAACAATATCAGTTATCATCCTTCCCATACGCCCGTTGCAGCCATGTAATATTATGTTAACCATCCTATCTCCTTATGTATAATGCCACTTCATTTCCATTCGACGGCCAATTACAGAACAGATCCTGAATATGACTTCGTCATATCTGTTCCTCCTACAGTACTCCGTAGTCTCTCATTGCTGCTTCAAGCTTCTTAGCGTTCTCAGGCTCCATCTCGGCAAGAGGCCTGCGCAGGATCCCACGATCCCTTCCCTGAAGCTGTACGCCCTTCTTAACAGGTATGGGATTGACCTCACAGAACAGGGCGTTACACAGAGGCAGCGCCTTAAGCTGCAGTTCACAGCTTTTCTTTACATCACCTGCAAGATAAGAAGCAACGATATCATGAGTCTGTCTGGGAGCCACATTTGAAAGAACAGAGATGACTCCTAAGCCTCCGAGCGAAAGCAGGGGAACAATCTGGTCATCGTTTCCGGAATAAAGATCTATAGCACCGTCAGCAAGCTGCATCAGCTTTGCAACCTGCGATATATTACCGCTCGCTTCCTTGATCGCAACTATATTCTTAACATTCTTAGCCATATATGCAGCAGTCTCAGGCTGGATATTACAACCGGTCCTGCTCGGTACGTTATACAGAATGATGGGGAGCTTCACACTGTCTGCAACCATGGTAAAGTGCTCTATCAGACCCTTCTGCGTTGCCTTATTATAATAAGGCGTTACAACAAGCAGCGCATCAACTCCAAACTTCTCCGCTTCCGTTGACAGATATATCGCTGTTTCTGTGCAGTTGGAACCTGTTCCGGCTATGACCGGCAACCGCTTGTTAACAACTTCGGCACAGAATCTGATGCAGTCAAGGTGCTCCTCATGCGAGAGACAGGAAGCCTCGCCTGTTGTTCCGCATACGATGATAGCATCTGTCCCGTTCGCTATCTGATACTCGATCTGTTCCCTGAACAGATCGTAATCAACTTCTCCATTCTCTTTAAAAGGTGTCGTTATTGCAACACCAGCTCCGGTAAATATTGCCATATCCATCCTCCTTATAAACGTATTTACCAACCTGTCGGTATTTTATTACAGAATTCCATTAACCTTGATAATACCGGTTTGAAAGTTCATATGTGTATCACTGTGCAGGCGTCAGGGCACCTCCTAATGCAGGCAAAACCGGCTGTGCAGTCTCGCCTGTTCCCTGCGTTTGCGGTGTAACTGCCGTTTCGCTTGTGGTTCCATCGGGATTCAGTAAAGCTGCGGCATTGACCGGATTAGTGGCATCAAACAAAGGCACTCCGTTCAGATAACTGTGTATACACCACGGTGTCGAAGCATTCATATTGCCATCCGGTGATACCACAATGACTCCCGGCGTTGCGAAAGGACATGTGTCTGCTGCCCTTAGACCTGTCAGTGAACATACGCTTCCAAGTACATGACAGTCGCATGATTCCTTTGGAAGCTTGGACTCGTCAAAGTACTCGGTTACTGCGCTGCCGTCCGCGGAACACAGCCCAGCTACTGCAAGCTTTCCCGATTTGCGGCAGATAGTGGCTGTTACAACCCCTTCAGGTTTAATAAAATCCCTGTACTCAAGATTTTCATGGAGTCTTCCCATGATAGACTTCCACAAAAGCTTGGCGGTATTCGTCTCCACGCCGGACATATGAACGTTATTATCATATCCCGACCATGTTGCGCAGGTATAATACGGCGTAAATCCTGCAAACCATACGTCCACATTACTCGACGTTGTACCCGTCTTACCTGCGATCGCCATATTGCCGAAATTAACCTTGGCACCCGTACCCTGTGTAACAACATCTTCCATTGCTGAAGTAAGCAGCCATGCCGTCGTATCTTTCAGAACCCGGCGACTCTTAGGTGTATTATCTATAAGCACATTGCCGTCATGATCTATTATCTTGGTATAGAATGACGGTCTATTATATACTCCAGCATCAGCGATCGTTGCGAACGCAGCCGTGAGTTCAAGGTTCGTAACGCCATCTGTAACACCACCAAGAGCCAGTGCCTGAGTGATATCCGAGGATACGCTCCCATCCCATTCGGTACGGCGGCTTACCAGTGTTGAAAAACCGAAATTCAATAGATAATCATATCCAAGCTGCGGCGTGATATCTGTCAGCGTCTTTACCGCAACTATATTCAAGGATTGTTCGATACCTTTACGCACCGTACATACACCCCTATAGCCCTTATACCAGTTCTTGACCGGACGTCCGTTCGCGTAGCTGTAAGGCTCATCAACCTGTGTGGAAGCAAGGGTAAATCCTGCACTGTCAAGTGCGGGTGCATATGCAGCCAGAACCTTGAAACATGAACCCGGCTGTCTCTTGGTATCAGTCGCACGGTTTAGTGTAAGGCTGGCCGCCTTGGTCCCTCGCCCTCCGACTATTGCCTTGACCTCTCCGGTGTGCTGATCCATTATGGTTACCGACGCCTGCGGCTGAGGAGTCAAAGAAATATTCTCCGCTATAAACTTATATCCGGGTTCAGTCTTGGCTGTCTTAAACTCTTCCAGCGCTTCTTCCGCCGCTTCCTGTGAACTGAATATACTGTTAAAGCTCCTGTTCTGCTGTTTAAAATACGCTTCAAACTGCTGGGTGGAATAATTGACTCTCTCCCCGTTCGGATCCTCTAACGTCAGTTCATAAGCAAGATACCACTTGACATTTTCAGGAAAATTATCCGGATTTAAGAATTCCTCATCACAGATCTTCTGTATCGCCGGATCCTGTGTGGTAAATATGCTGAGGCCCCCACTGTACAGAGCATTATATGCCTGAGTATATGAATAGCCTTTTATCTCCTGCAGATCTGTGATCACCTGCTCGGTCAGTTCGTCTACAAAATATGAATATATCGACTCTTTCTCTACTGTCTCATCAACTACCTTTATCCTTGAATACACATCATCAGCCAGAGCAAGATCATACTCTGCCGGAGTTATGTAACCCTGGTCTCGCATCTTGCGCAGTACTTCCTCGCGCCTTATCGCATTGTTTTCAGGATGCGATATCGGGTTCCATTTGGTAGGATTCTGAGTGATCGCCGCTATTACCGCTGATTCGGATATAGTAAGTTCTGAAGCCGGCTTCCCGAAATATCTGTTGGAAGCCGCCTGAACTCCAAGCGTACCCTGCCCCAGGTTGATGGTATTAAGGTAATTCTCGAGGATAGTATCCTTATCCATTGTCTTCTCGAGCTGAACCGCGCAATACTGCTCCTGGAATTTACGACGAAACTTCTCAATCTTGCTTGACTCCGAAGTCCATGTGGTAAACACATTATTCTTAAGCAGCTGCTGGGTGATCGTGGAAGCACCCTGTGACAGATCACCGGAAGTAAGCGCTTTCACGCCGGCACGCATGATACCCTTGATATCAATACCGTTATGTGTTCTGAAACGTTCAT
Source organism: Lachnospiraceae bacterium (assembly GCA_017524595.1). Lineage (GTDB taxonomy): Bacteria > Bacillota > Clostridia > Lachnospirales > Lachnospiraceae > UBA2868. The sequence continues at coordinate 19,835 of JAFXVI010000010.1, forward strand.
CCTCGATAGCGATAAAAGCATCCTGCAGATGCTCGGGAATCTTATCTATCGTCACATATATCCTGTTCGAATTCTCGGCAATGAGCTTGGTTATCTGATTGCCCTTGGCATCATATACCGTCGTCGAAAATCCCGCGGGCGAAACGTCTATATTTGAAACATCAGGCGCAGTATCTATAACACCCATATACAGACCGACACCTGCACACAATCCTGCTGCTGCAGCGCAAGCGGCAGCAAGCACCGCTGCCTTGAAAACAAGCGTTGCAAAGAAATTGCCAAATTTCGGTATGGGCGAACGAAGCGCCCTGCGCCTCTTTCTTACGCCAACACGTCCGTAATCCACGAAATCTCCTCCAAAAAACCATGCTATCTAAGATACAAAATCAATATATTATAACAAAAATTTCGTGCAAAGAAAACCCCTTTAAGTATTCTAAATGATCGATCCAAATGATTGCTTTATTGAACTTTATTTCCTTATAAGATATACTATGATATTGTCGGATAAAAAAACCACTTAACAGGAATACACAATGGCTAAAATCAATCTTCGCCAGTGTAATTGTAGAATTGTCAGGCTGTTCACTGGTATCGCTGTTCTATTATTGTTCTTTATTATAGCTGTAACCACAAACATCTCATTTGACAGGGGTTTACATGCTTCAGCAGATTCCGGTTTCTATGATGACTCTTTTTATCTGAAACTAAGCGCTCCTGATGATACAAAGATATATTATACACTCAATTCTAGAATTCCGGATGAAAACTCATATTTGTATACAGAACCATTACTTATTTCCGATGCCAGTAAAAATGAAAACATCTACAGTATGATAACCGATGTATCATTTGATTTCCGAAAAGAGTTATTATTACAGGAAGGCGCAGGTGACGATTACGGATATAAAACTCCTGAAAATCCCATCGATAAAGCAACCGTTGTAAGAGCGGTAGCTATAGATGGATCAGGAAACAGAAGTAATGTGATCACCAAAGTATACTGGGTCGGTTACTCTCAAAAAGAGGCCTATAACAATTATAATATAATATCAGTTGTTACCGATCCCGATAATCTCTTCAGTTATGAAACAGGAATATATGTAATCGGTCACACATTTGATGACAATTATGAAAACGGGAAACCTGTTACTCCACTTAGTTCTTTCTTTGGTGAATGGCCAGCCAACTACCATATGCGAGGAATCGAATCCGAAAGGGAAGCACATGTAACTCTTTTGGGCAAAAACCGCGATCTTATACTGGATGGTTCATACGGAATCCGGATACAGGGTAAAAACTCAAGAGGAGCTGCAAATAAAAGTCTGAATATTTTCGCGCGGAAAAAATACGGATCGAGTAGCATTAACGGCACAAAGATTTTTCCGGATGGTTACGCCATGAAAAGCATAAATCTGAATTGTGGCGGAAATGCGATAAGGAACAAATTACCGGATTTTCTTATCAGTTCCCTTGCCGGCAATCTTGACGTTTCTACTTTATCATACCAGCCCTGTTTGTTATTTCTTGACGGAGAGTTTTGGGGATTATACTGGCTTACATCCAGATATGATTCAAAATATTTCGAAAACATCTATGGAGCATATGATGACGATATAATAGAAATAAAAACAGGCGCTGTTGAGATCGGCCAACCTGAAGATATCAATGTATATAATGAAATGGTCGATTGGATAAGCAGTCATGATATGAGTATACCCGAAAATTATAATGAAGCATGTGATCAGATAGATATAGAAAGCTGTATCGATTATTATGCGACCGAAATATATATAGCAAACGATGATTGGCCTCATAATAATACGGCTCTATGGAGAACAAAGAACATTTCTCATGGAAAATTCTCAGACGGAAAGTGGAGATGGATTTTTTTTGATGTAAACATGGCAATGTTTTATATTTATTCCAGAAGTGACTGGATAGAATATACGATGGAGAAGGATGCTATGTTTGCCAGTCTGATGCGCAACGACGGTTTTAAACAAAAACTCGAGGGCAGACTGGTTTATCTTGCAGAGAATAATTTTAACCCAAGTGTAATCGACCCGTTTATCGATGAATATAAAACAATGATGACTGATGGTATGGCACTTGAATTCGAGCGTTTTTACGGCGACAATCATACAATAGACGATTTTTATGAAGAATGTGATCTCATCAAAACTTTTTTTGATCAGCGATATCAATATATTATAGAAACATATGGAGAAAACAATCCATAGAGAATACATCCGTAAACCGTATTTATTCTAACCGGGATAAAGATGATAATGAGGGGGTTCCAGACGATCCCCCTCATTCTTGTTGTCATTTACACTGTCATCATTTCATTAGTGTTTCAAGTATCCGGTTGCTCCTGTCAACAAACTTGCTCATTTCTTCCGGCGCAAGCGGTTGGTTGGCGATCTTGGCAAGATCGTAGAGCTGCTCTACTATCATCGGTGTATTGTCGCCATCTTTATTGTCAAGCACATACTTAACAAGCTTGTTACCGGCATTCAGGATAAGCGTCTCGCCCATATCTCCCATAGGTCCCATGCCCATTCCGTTCATGGAATACATCTTCATCATATCCTGCATACGACGGGTCTCCTCGGATACAGTAAGGATCGATGATGTAGCTTCATTCTTGAGCTTCTCAACCCGGACTTCAAGCGACTCTTTGTTAAGCACCTTCTTAAACAGCTCAGACAGCTCCTTCTGCTGCTCCTCTATCGCCTTTTTGTCCTCCTCACTTACCTCTTCCTTAAATTCATCGGTAAGATCGGCATCTATGCGCATGAACTTAACGTCTTCATTCTTGCTCTCAAGCTGGGTTACGAAAGGCTGGTCGATATTGTGTGTAAGGATGACAGCATCTTTGCCCTGTTCCTTGAACATCTTGATATACTGGCTTTGCTGCTGCTCGTCGGTAACATAGTAGATTGTTTTACGAGGGGGCTTCTCCCCGTCTTCCTCACCGTCAACGCTTTCGGCTGCAGCATCTTCTTTCTTATCGTCAACCACCTGTGCCTCAACCTTATTTCCGTCTTCATCTACGGCTTCTGAAACTTCTCCCTCTTCTTTATCAATCTTCTCCACCTCAAGGCATTCGGGCAGAGTCACATACTTGCCGTCAAGATTCTTAAAGAGAATATAGTCCGTCATCTTCTCGCAGAACTTATCATCCTTAAGACATCCAAACTTGATGAACGGACTGATATCGTCCCAATACTTCTCATATTCTTCCTTCTCAGTCTTGCACATTCCGGACAGCTTATCAGCAACTTTCTTGCTGATATAGTCGGATATCTTCTTGACAAAGCCGTCATTCTGAAGAGCCGAGCGCGATACATTAAGAGGAAGGTCCGGACAGTCGATCACGCCCTTAAGAAGCATCAGGAATTCCGGTATGACTTCTTTGATATTGTCAGCTATAAACACCTGATTATTGTAGAGCTTGATCGTTCCTTCTATCGATTCATACTCCATATTGATCTTCGGAAAATACAGGATACCCTTAAGATTGAACGGATAGTCCATGTTAAGATGTATCCAGAACAGGGGCTCCTTGTAATCCATGAATACCTTGCGATAGAAGTCAAGATACTCCTCCTTCGTGCAGTCGTTGGGATGCTTGCCCCATAAGGGATGCGTATCATTGAGAGGAACCGGGCGCTTAACTATCTTAAGCTTCTCCTTAGCAGGACTTATCTCCACCTTCTCTTTGGTGCCGTCCTCATTTTCTTTCTCCTCGTACTTGGCCTCTTCATGTATCTCCTCTATTACTACATCCTTATCCGTCTTATCTGCCGCATCTATGGTCTCATACTGCGTCTCGGCGCCCTCTTTCTCAAGAAAAATGGGTACCGGCATGAACGAACAGTATTTCTTGATTATCTCACGAGCCCTGTATTCGTTGCAGAACTCAAGACTGTCTTCATTAAGGAACAGAGTTATCTCAGTACCGATCTCAGTACGGTCTCCCTCGTCGATAGTATATTCGGTGCCACCGTCACTCTCCCAGTGCACTGCCTTGGCACCTTCCTTATAGGACAATGTATCTATATGAACCGAATCTGCAACCATGAAAGCCGAATAGAATCCCAGACCGAAATGTCCGATTATCTGATCATCATTAGCCTTATCCTTATATTTCTCAATAAAATCAGCCGCACCCGAAAAAGCTATCTGCGTTATATACTCCTCAACCTCATCCGCATCCATACCTATACCGGTATCGATAAATTTCATCGTCTTCTTCTCCGGGTCTACGATGACCTTGATCTTGTTCTCAAAATCATCAGGATACGCGTACTCGCCTATCATATCGAGCTTCTTGAGCTTTGTGATAGCGTCACAGCCGTTTGATATCATCTCGCGTACGAAGATATCATGATCCGAATACACCCATTTCTTTATAATGGTAAAAATATTCTCGTTATTGATTGATAGGTTACCTTTTTTTACTGCCATGTTTATCCCTTCCTTCTTTTTTATCTGATCATTTATATATATCCTTCAATATATATCCTTCACTAAACTCAAAGACATGCCTCTCCATGTAACCTTAAGTATTCTGAAGGACTGACTTGTTTCGAAGCAAAGAAGCTTCTTTATCATCAAACAATATTGTACGTGCCGTAAGTATAAAAGTCAAGAAAAAATTAGCACTCACTTTAAATGAGTGCTAGCAACGTGCGTCTGAAACATGATCTTTTCATTCCGATTTGACTTTGGTTCCATAGGATGCACCTGTAACAGGCACAAAATATGTATCATATACATCAAAGAAACTCGTGGTAGTTATCGCATTAGACTTCACATAACCTACTGAATCCCAAAGGTCCGCATTCAGGTTCGAGTTAAGTCCCTGGATATATCCGTCGTAAATATTATTGAACGCTTCCTGCTTCTTTACCTTGATTATCGCTTCACGGTTCTTATCTGCCTCTTCAGGATCATAGGCAGTCACACATTTAAGTATATGATAGCCATACTCGGTCTCCACGATATCGCTTATCTCGCCAACTGTCAGATTGAATGCTGCCTCTTCATAGGATGCCGGCATTACCCCTCTTCCGAAACTGTACTGGATCTGACTGTCTTCATTTTCAACACTTTCAGCAATAACATCAAAATCAACGCCTTCATCTATCTTCTGCTTCAGAGCCTCTATGCGTTCATACGCCTCCGCCTTCTCGGCAGCATTATACGATACCGTTCCAACGGCCGAAGGCTTGTAGGTCTTGACAAGGATATCCCTTACCGTCACTATCCTCGCTTCATCGTCACTTATCTGCGGATTAACCTCATCCGTTATCTCATGATACAGCCTGTCCGCTGTCGCGAATTCATAGTAAACCTTATATATTATTTCCTCATCAACACCCATCATCTGCTTTTCCGTTTCATTAAGGGATGCATAATAATCCCGTGCAGCCGCCTTCACACGAAGGATATCATCTTCATTCAGCTGAAAGTCCTGATCCTGCGCCATTAAATTCATTACCTTTATCTGAGCAAGGCGGGCAAGTATTGTATCCTTGTATTTATCTTCAAGCGTCATCCCGTCTATCGGTATCTGCCAGACCTGTGATCCGAATATCTCATCATACTGATTCTCACTGTTCACAAGATATACCATGACCTCAGGAACGTAGCATGATATCTTTTCGATCCTAAAGACTTCTCCCTCTTCAAAATCAGTTGTTAAGACTATTTCGGTCTTCCTGCTTTTTTTGCAGCCGATGATCATACACGCTGTTATGATCATCATGATAAATATGAAAATGGGTTTACATAACTTGTAATGTGCCATTTATATTCCGCTTTTCTCCTGTTTAATAACAATAATTGTATCACGAAGGCTGCAGGGGTGCAATTAAGTGAATTTCATAATTTTCGCCATATTTCCTGTTGCCCCTTTTCAATATCATTTTTTTGAAGTAAAATATCGTATATGGTTAGTTAAGCTAATAGCATATTGGTTCGAAAGGGGTATGAAATGGCAAAGAAATTCGGCAAGTTTTTAGCATTTACTGCATTGACCGGCGCTGCATGCGCAGCTGTATATTATGTCCTTGGTAACAGGAAGGATGATTTCTATGATGATGTCGACGGCGGATCCAGCGACTTTTTTGAAAAAAAGGCCGACCGCGAATATGTATCTTTAAATACCGAAGAAATCAAAGAAAAAGCCGGGGAACTCAAAGAGAAAGCGGAAGATACCAAAGAAGTCATCATGAACAAGCTTAATGAGGCTGCAGAAGAGCTTAAAGAAAAGGCGAAAGAAGCGGCCGAAGGCGTAGGACTTGTAAAGGATAACGATAAGGAGACCGAGGATTTTGAATTCGAGGACTTCACTACTGAAGAAGACGGAGAGGATGCTTAAGCATCCTCTCATTTCTTATTACTATAAATTCAAATATCAGGCTTCTTCATTCTTTATCCGTCGGAGTTCTTCCTTTATCTCAATGCAGTTATCCCTGAGTTTTGAATTAAGCCCGCTCCTCACCAACAGTATATTCAGCATCTGGTTTACAAGATCATATTTCTTAAGCTTCATGGCAGACACACAGATTATATAATCAAGGGTCACCTCATCCATTCCGCACATCGGAAATGTTTCCGTCTGCCTCGCATTTAAAAATCCCTCGACAGCATTGTTTAAAAGTTCCTCTTCATCCTGTTCAAGTTCCTCCATGGTCTGAAGATACTTTGCTTTCTCAACTTCTTCGGTTCCTGCTTCTATGGCCTCCTTCTTGCTGCGGATGATCCACGCCATCTTAAGACACAGATACGCTTTCTCGCTTGCCCTTGCTTTCTTCACTACAGCATTGCCCAGCGCAAGCTGATATCTTATGAAAGCTTCATCATAAGTAAATACTTCCTTCTCCGGAAGACGGTGAAAGTTCCTCGATATCCCTTCCCTTACAAGCTTGGCCTGAGGCGGCGTTATATTATGGAAAAACCTTCCAAGCGCGGCGTAACCGCAATGCGGACATAATATAACATCATACTTCATGGGATCAAAGTTCTTGAACCTGGGGCGGAGATCCTTATCCATTCCCGCAGGCCTGATCTTTGACTGACGTACCGTAGGAGCCTTAAAATCCTTATAACAGACAGGACAGGTATGAGTCTTGCCGAAGACATACTCCCTTTCATCTGTCTGTTCCTTCTTCGGCTCAGGCTGCGCAGCCTCCTTCTTCACCACCGGCGTTTTAGTTTTTTCTTCAAAAATATCCTTCTTTTCAAGATTTCCCAATCCGAGATCCTTTAACCCCGAAAGAATACTGCTCATTTTTATTTTCCTCTCCGATATACAAAATATTGCCGTTTCATCCTACTGTACAGGAAGCTTAAATGAACTTTTAAGCGATACTATACGGTTGAACACAAGCGCATCATCCTTTGAATCTCTGGCATCAACGCAGAAATAACCCTGTCTTACAAACTGGAAGCTATCATAAGGTCCTGCACCTTTTATACTCTCTTCTATCCTGCAGTCCTTAAGAACGGTACGTGAATTCGGATTAAGATTCAGCGATCCGTCCTCTTCATTGTATACGCCCTTATCCTCATCAACAAGGTTTTCATACAGCCGTACCTCCGCCTTGACGCTGTGTCCGGCGCTTACCCAGTGGATAGTTCCCTTTACCTTGCGGGTACTGCATTCACCGTTTCTGGTTTCCGGATCATAGGTACAATGGACTTCAGTAACCTTGCCGCTGTCATCGGTTTCATAGCTTACGCACCTGACAAAATAGGCATTCATCAATCGTACTTCATTCCCCGGAAACAGGCGGAAATACTTCTTTGGAGGCTCTATCATGAAATCCTCCCTGTCTATGAACAATTCCTTTGAAAAAGCCACCTTGCGCATGCCCAGACTTTCATTCTCAAGATTATTGGCAACCTCAAAATACTCAACCTGATCATCGGGATAATTATCTATGATAAGCTTTATTGGATCAAGCACCGCCATGATGCGGCTTTTCTTACACTTGAGATCTTCGCGTATGCAGTATTCAAGCATCGCATAATCAACACTGGAATTACCCTTGCTGACACCACACAGTTCCACAAACATCCTGATGGATTCAGGTGTGAATCCCCTTCTCCTCAGAGCCGCAATGGAAACAAGTCTCGGATCATCCCAGCCGTCAACTATGCCATCCTCAACCAGCTTCTTGATATACCTCTTTCCGGTGACAACATTGGTCAGATACAGTTTCGCAAATTCTATCTGTCTTGGTGGATATTCGTATTCAAGTTCCCTTACCACCCAGTCATATAACGGCCTGTGATCTTCGAACTCAAGCGTGCATATAGAATGTGTTATGCCCTCGATCGCGTCCTCTATCGGATGCGCAAAATCATACATAGGATAAATACACCATTTATCCCCCGTATTGTGATGGCTCATATGTGCCACACGGTATATGACGGGATCACGCATATTGATGTTAGGACTTGCCATATCTATCTTGGCCCTTAATACCTTCTCGCCGTCCTCATACTTCCCGTTCTTCATATTTTCAAAGAGCTCTAGATTCTCTTCAACGCTTCTGTCCCTGTAAGGACTGTTTTTACCCGGAGTTTCAAAACTCCCGCGATACTCCTTTATCTCTTCGGCGCTTAAGTCACAGACAAAAGCCTTGCCTTTCTTAATGAGCTTGACAGCAGCTTCATACATCTGGTCAAAATAGTCGGAGGCAAAGAAAAGCCTGTCTTCATAATCTGCTCCAAGCCACTGGACGTCAGCCTTAATGGATTCAACGAACTCTGTCTTTTCCTTGGTTGGATTGGTATCATCAAAACGCAGGTTGAACTTGCCGCCATACTCCTTAGCCAGTCCATAGTTGAGCAGTATTGATTTTGCATGGCCTATATGAAGATATCCGTTGGGCTCAGGCGGGAACCTTGTATGTACCGACTTATAATGCCCTTCGTTTAAATCCTTATCGATCTCATTTTCAATAAAATTGCGGGAAATCACTTCCTTTTCCCCGCCTTCTTCTTTCACTGTATGTTCAATATCCGACATTGCACAAGCTCCTTCATATAAAAGTACCTATCCGAAGCCTTAAACATAAAGCCCCGAATAGGTACATAATACCAAAAAAACGATTGTTCAACAAGATATATTTACGACTTGAAGTAACTGATTATATCCTGAAGTTCCCTTGCAAGTCCCTGCAGGTTGTTTGCTGAATCGTTAATGATACTGAACGTTGCATTAAGTTCCTGCATTGAAGCATTAGTCTCCTCGGTAGACGCCGCATTCTCCTCGGATATTGCAGACAGATCGGATACTATTCCGACGAGCGTATCCTTCGCTCCTGTAAGACCCTCGATCTTTGCCGCGATGGCATCTGCGCTCTCCGCTACGCTTACAACGCCCTGCGCCATCGACTCCATATTATCCCTTGTCGCTTCCATCTGAACCGACTGGCTCTCAAAACTCTCGTTAAGCCTTGCCATAACATCAACTGATGCGGAAGCATCCTGAAGAAGCTGATCCACGATACGCCCTATCTCCTGCGCACTCTGATTGGACTGTTCTGCCAAAGCTGCTATCTCCTCAGCAACTACCGCAAATCCACGTCCTGCCTCGCCGGCCCTCGCCGCTTCGATCGAAGCGTTCAATGAAAGCAGATTGGTCTGGCTTGCGATTGCAGTTATCGCAGCAACAAAATTATGGATATCCTTGGCAGATCCGTTCGTCGAATCAATTGTCTGGCCTATCTCACGTACTGACTCCTGAACCTCACGGCTCTGTGAAAGCAGCTTGTTAAGGGCATCCATTGCCTCATCACAGTTAATCTTCATGCTCTCAGCATAGCTGTCAAGCTGCTCAACATTACCTGCTATGATCTCGATATCATTGCCTATATCATTAGTATTACCGGCTGCATGTTCAACGCTCTCAGCCTGCGAAACAGCTCCCTGACTTATTTCATCAACAGCAACGGTAACCTGTCCCGATGCCTGTGAAGCCTGGTCGGATGATGAGGCAAGCTCATTACCTGCCGATGAAACTTCCCTAGCCATTGCGTTACTCCTGCCCATAATATCGCGAAGTTTTCTGGTAAGTGTTGAAGTTGCAAGCTGCATCTGACCGATCTCATCCTTACCCAGTGATTCATCATCAGGAAGTTGAACAGCAAGATTACCTGCCGCAAGTTCCTTAAGGTTTTCTGTTGCGGAACCAACGCCTGCGCGAATGCCTCTTATTATCATTATAGCAATGATGATAAGAATGACGATGAGTACTCCGAATATAACTGATAACATCACGATCTTCTGGGTGATCTCGTTGCTGATAGCCTGATGCTCCTTCTCTGCCCAAGTCTCTGTTATCTCCTGCATGTCATCGAGCATATCCCTTGCACTGCGGAAACCGTTAATAAAACCATCCCAGCTTCCGGTGCCACTCTTAAGGTCGTACATACCTCTCCACTCATTATAGTAATTCATAAAATTCTCTTCGGCCGAAGCAAACGTATTTCCATCCTCTGCCTTTATTTCATTTAAGAGTACTGAATTCTGCTTGGCTGATTCCAGTGCACCTTCAACCCTCTCAACAACCTGTGCACAGTTATTCTCATAATCGTCAATATTGGTCTGCAAATACTCGGGTATCATTTCTTCAGGCGCATCAGAATAACCGTTTGCAATATCATAATACTGGGTCGCTGCATAGATGGCCTGATAAAAATCACGGTCTCCGTTTACCAACTTACTGTTTACATCATAAAGGATATTATAATATACCGTAGCGACTTCATCCTCAACACTGTTCATCTCCACTCCGATCACAACGCATGCTATCATAAGTGCTATGGCAAGCGGTACGGTAAGTATGAGCAACTTGATCCTCACACTGATATTCTTTAAAAATCCCATCCTGTTCTCCTTTTCTGTCATATTCTTAAGTCTTAAGTGACTAACAATAGTAATTGTATACATAATAATAAGCTTATTTGACACATAATTCAATAAAAATGACCAAATTTTCTAAATTTTTCACTGTAAAATTAAAGAAATGTATGATAAACTAAAAAAAACAAAAAAGAGAGGTGGGAACATGAAAAATTTTATAAAGGAATTCAAGGAATTTATAAGTAAGGGCAACGTAATGGATATGGCAGTCGGCGTTATCATCGGCGGTGCTTTCACTGCGATCGTAACATCGCTGGTCGATGACATCATCATGCCGTTAATCTCGCTCCTTACCGGAGGGATGGATTTTTCCGGACTTTCAATCGCTCTTGGGACCGGCGAAGGCGCAGCTACGTTCAATTACGGTGCGTTCATCACTGCAGTCATCAACTTCCTGCTCATAGCGCTTGTAATTTTTTCCGTCATCAAGGCTATGAACAAGTTCAATAAGAAGAAAGAAGAAGAACCGGATCCCACCACCAAAAAATGTCCTTTCTGCCAGTCAGATATAGATATAAAGGCTACAAGATGTCCGCATTGTACATCCGAACTGGAAAAATAAAAGATCAAAAACAGATCAAGCGGCCGGATCATGTGATCCCGGCCGCTTTTTTCTTATCTTCTTCCTCTTTGGCTTCCTTATCCTGCTTCTTATGGATATTATCTATATCCTCGGTAGTACCGCCTCCCACATCATCCGGATGCCTGAACTGACCTCTTTCAACAAGACGCAGAAAGGCATCCACAACGTCGGGCGTAAGCTGTGTACCTGACACCTCGCTTATTATTGATACAGCCTTGTCAAAATTCATCCTCTTTCGATACGGACGATCCGAATACATAGCATCAAAAGTATCCGCAACTCCGATTATCTGCGCCACACGTGAAATTTCATCTGCCTTAAGTCCCTTGGGATAACCCTTACCGTCAGGACGCTCATGGTGCTCCCCTGCGCCTATAGCAAGTTCAGGCATAATGCTTATATCCTTAAGAACATTAAATCCAAGAGCCGAGTGTGATTTTATGATACCGAATTCCTCATCCGTAAGCTTGCCAGCCTTATTGAGTACCTCGGGCGGAACTCCTATCTTGCCTATGTCATGCAGCAGGGCGATATTATAATACTTTTCGACCGTCTCTTCATTATACCCGAGTTCCCTTGCAAGCATTGCGGTATATTCAGCAACACGCGAAGAATGACCGCGCGTATACTTGTCTTTCATATCTATCGTCTTGGCAAACGCCTCGATCATCTCGCGTACGAAGGTTCTGTTCTCTTCATCTTTCTTAAGAAGTGCAGCCGTACGCTTCTTTACATATTTCTGAACCAGCCAGTAAATTAACGCTCCCAGGACTCCTATGGAAACAACGATGAACCAGGGCATCTCATAAAATGCAGGATCCTTGTAGATCGGAACTATCAGCTCCTTGCTACCCTCGCCCATGGAATCCTTTAGTTCCATAATGAACCGGTAATTTCCGCCCCTTAAATTCGTATAATCGGCAGGCTTAAGATCCTTTCTGTTTACTGTTACCGGTTCCTTATCCACTCCTTCAAGATAATATGTCACCTGAGGGTTCATGAGTGAATATGTAAACACATAATCGAAGACTGTCAGCTTTTTGGTGCCCGGTGGGAGCACGATAGTCCCTTCCTTGTTAGGGTATATCCGCTCTCCATCGGCAGTCACATAAGGCACTGACATCTTGACATTTTCCACATCATCAAAGGTATCCTCGATATTTACCTTGGCAACGCCCGTAGTTCCGGCAATGTACAGGTCTCCGTTCTCTGTCAGTACACTGTATGAATTGGCCGTGGCTATGCATGGAAGGCCGTTATCCCTTCCAAAGAACACAGGATTGACCGTTCCGTTTGCGATAAGTTCCTCTGCAGATACGACATACACGCCGTTACTGCTTAAGATCCACACCTCTCCTTTGCTGTTTTCATAAAGGTCAAAGTTATTGGAATAAGGGAATTCACTTATAGTCGTGACCTTGTGGTCCTTATCCATATATGCTATGGAATTGCTGGTAACTATCCAGTATATATCCCTTTGCGGATCCTTCTTTATACGCATCACGACTTCGGAAGAAAGCCCTGCTTCAATGCCATAGCGCACCATCTTGCTGTTGTTTATAGCATATATCCCGTCTCCGTCTGTTCCAAGCAGCATATCACCGTCTTCGCCCTCGGCAACAGTCAGTATCTCCGTATTGCTAAGTCCAGTCGTTTCATCATATGACTCGACAACCTCATCATCCCTTATCACCGCCATACCGCCCGAGCAGGCAACCATTATGCTTCCATCGCTCCGCTCACAGACTGTCCTTACCTTGTCGGAAGGAAGACCAGATTCCTGCGAGAAACGCATGATCTTCCCGTTATCGTATTTTAGCAGGGCGTTGTCACTGTAAGTGGATATCCACATGCAGTTCCTGCTGTCCTTTATTATTGAGCGTACCTTGCAGCCCTTAAGCATCTTTATAAGATCATCGCCCTCAATCTTATTGTTCCTGTTATCAACCGCTTCCTTAACCGGAAACCTGTCAAGGACCATTCCCGTGGAGCCGATGATCGTAATACCCGAACTCTTGGTGCCGATGAACAGGCAATTGTCATACATGCATGTTGAATTGACCACAGTTTCGTTAATACCATATCTGTCAAAAATATCCGTAAATCTGTTAGGCACTATCTTCATGACGCCCTGTTTGGAGGATGTGAACCACAGATTGCCCTGATAATCGGTCATCAGGCATTCTGCCGAACTGTTTATGGGGAGATGATCAAGCTTGGTAAATATACCATCTTTTACAATGCCTATGCCGTTATCGGCGCATATCCAAATCTGATCCTCTATATATTCAAGGGAATTGATATATTCAAGCGGTAATACATTTATCACTCGGGGATATCTGAAGCCATCATTAAGATTACCGTGATATATTCCGGCTTCCTTGGTTCCAACATATACATATCCCTCATTCTCAGGATCCGGAAGTATTGTATAAATATCCGGAACTCCGAGCTTATCTCCGTTATAGAACCCTGTGATCCTGCCATCTTTTATCGTGAAAAAATCACCATCGGCGGTAACTCCGTAAATGGTATCATCATTACCGCGCTTCAGTACACGAATGTATTCGTCATTGATCTGCGGCTCATCGAAAAGGGCCAGCTTCATGTCATTGTCTATCCTGACCATTCCATGAGTGGTAGCTATATATATGATACCTTCACTGTCCTCGCATATGGAACGGATCGAAGATGACATGAGTCCGTCAGCCTTGGTATACATCTTAAGACTGCCCTTCTCCATCACGGCAACACCGCTGTCATTCGTGCCTATCCATAAACGATCCTTACTATCAACATACAGGCTTACGACGCTTGCGATACCTGTTGTGGAATCGATACGTTCAAAAGTATTCCCATCATAACGTATCAGGCCGCTATAACTTCCTATCCATATAAACCCATCGCTGGTCCTTTCTATCGCATTGGCCTCGGCCGTAGGAAGACCATTGGTATTATCATAAAGCACAGCGGAATATCCATCGCCCCTTGCCGTCATATCGACAGACAGCTCTGCTTTTTCTTCCGCCGCATATACTACTGTTGTGTTATGTAAACCATGTGGTAATCCCGAGGCAATCAATAATACTGCCAGACCTATGCCTGTGCTAATCTTTAATACTGTACCCTTATACATATGTCTCTCTCCTGTTCGTAAGAACATAAAACTCCCCGTTATCCCGGATCATCCGGCTTAGGATATGGAAATAATAAGATCATTCAGACTATCAGTTCAAAATCAAGGAAATTTAAATTGCTGCTGCCAGTAAATCTAAAGTAAAGTGCATATATACCATCCGCAATGTTTACATCACACTCGTCCCTCTTGTATGCATTGGTAGAAGACACCGGAATACCGCCTATAAACTTCCGTTCTAAAAGGCTGTCCTTTCCGGCTGCATATATCTCCATGTTTCCACGACCATATCCTTTGGTCCTTATGGCAATTTTCTTAAGTCCCTTTATATCAAAGTACTTAAATCCGGCTGTAGCCTTATCCTTCATATTTGTAATATAACTGTGAATATCCTTATCAAGCCCCGAATTATCATCTATCTCTTCCGGTCTTGCAATCCTTTCATATTCATCTGGAGTCACATCCGAATGATCCTGAGTGATCTTCGGGAAAACATCAGGCAGCCAGCCCGTCCATGGAACCAGCATGAACCTGTCTCCACCCTCCGACAATGAACATACATCTTCCGGCTTTAATCCTTCTACATAGAGATTGCATGCGAGATAGGAAGGATATACACCGCTTCCCTTAAAAGGTACTCCGCCGCATGACGTGATCTCAACCTGCGGAATACTCCCATCCTTATTGACTGTAAGACGCTCAAGGCAGCCCTGACGGCTGTAATTGTGAGCATTCGTATGCCTGTGATAAAATATGTACCATTCACCAGCTATCTCAACCACGCTTCCATGATTGTTGGCATAGGGTGCACACGGCGTATCCGCCGCCTTATATGTGTCTATTCCTATATCCGCATTACTGACTATGACGCCTCCGTACTCAAACGGTCCCTTCGGAGAATCAGCTGTGGCATAACATAATTCATGATTCACGATCGATGAGTATATAAAATAATATCTGCCGTTTATTACCCTTATTGAAGGAGCCTCAAAAAAAGCATGACCTTCATATCCTGTCCCCCTCGCATAGTATTCCGAAGGAGCAACAAATATAGGTTCCTCAAGTATGGTAAGCATATCCTTATCAAGCACAGTCATCATGGCACCGTGTTTATTCGGATTATTCGCCTCACAAAATCCGGTATACAGATAGGTTCTGTCACCCTCGGTAAGCACTCCGGGGTCAAACTGCTGCTCATCCCCCTCACGCTCGCCAAGCACCGTTCCATCCTTATAATGTACATATCCATAAAACTCAAACTTTCCTGCCAGTTCATCGCAGACAGCTACTGCGACATGACTCCTGCTGCTGAGCGAATAGTACAGATAATATCTTCCGTCCGGTCCAACCGTCATATCCGGAGCATAAAGATTGCCCTGCAACGAAGCATTTGACGGATCCTGTTTTTTCTTATATATAACGCCTTCATAACGCCAGTCTCCAAGATCATTGACAGGCGCTGACCAGCAAATATAATCAAGCTCACAATATACATCCCCATTGAACTTATCATGGGAACCGTATACATATACACGTTCTCCAAACACATAGGGCTCGCCATCAGGAATATACTCATAAGGCGGGAGATACGGATTAGTGATCTGTTTTAAGTTTGGATTCATAAACACCTCCGAGCATAATGATTTGTTGGATAGATTATATCATATCGGAAACATATTATATACAGAAATAAAGCAAAACAACAACGAGGAAGGCCATGATGCCGATCTGTCGAACACCATGGCCTTCTAATGTGATTGTGCCAATGGACTGTACCTCGCTTCCATCTGAATTATAGACCAATTCGTTTTTATCACTCACGTCAGCTCTCAACTGTGATCCTTTTTACCCTTGATGGTAATTTCCAATTTTCATATCCGATTCACATTAGACCCGGCGATAAATCCGAATTACTTTTCTTCTGTTGTGATAATAATATCACATCATTTTGCTTATGTCAATATTATTTTCTGAATTTTTTAAGTTTTTATTGTAAATTTATTATAAAATATTGTGTATATTGTTGATTATTGTATATATTTTCTGGTTTATTGCGCCGATTTCAGACATTTTATCATCCGGATCACAGCCTGTCATTTCCTTTGCCTGATTCTATGCGCTTTACGTACTCATCCGGATCGCGCTTCATATTGGCAAATTCATAAAAAGCATTAAGTACAAGTGTCTCCTTATTGCAGGCAACCGGATTCTTACCAAGCTCACGCACCAGATTATATCTGTCCATCTGCCACACGTACAGGTCAGACATGGAATATCCGCTTATCTTCATTTCATCAAGAAAAGTATGATTATCCGCATAATACACGAATTCATCATACAGACTGCTGTCACTTAAGAACTCATTCCACAGTTCCTGCGCAAAATCATCATCCTTACCGGCATATTCACACAGGCGGCCAAGAAATTCCAACGCCTTTAACTTCCTTGCATCATACAATATACCCATTTGAATGCATACCTCTGTTAACAACAAACAACTTCATGCGTCAGTTCAACCGCATCATGCCTTAGAATGTAAGTCAATTCACTGGCATCCGTTACACGAAGAGCATTTACTGCAGTCTCCCTGCTTGTCCCAGCAGTATGTGCACAGCTTCTCCTTTGGCAGTCCAACGGATTCCACCATGTCATCAAGGCGATGGAAACGAAGCGATGTGAAATTAAGCTGTTTCCTTATCCCCTCCACCATTTCCTTATAATTGGTGCTGTCCGGATCGGCATAATCCTTAAGCAGCTCATCAGAAACATTTTCACCTTCGCGCTC
Source organism: Lachnospiraceae bacterium (assembly GCA_017524595.1). Taxonomy (GTDB): domain Bacteria; phylum Bacillota; class Clostridia; order Lachnospirales; family Lachnospiraceae; genus UBA2868. Next base: position 37,289 of record JAFXVI010000010.1, read on the forward strand.
CCTTATCACCCGGCGGGTGATCAGATCATATTCCGAATTCGAACGCGAGAAATTAAGGAACTTACAGCCGTGGAGCAGCGGTGGACAGGCCGGTCTTATATGAACCTCTCCGGCACCGCTGTTATACAGGAATTCCGTCGTTTCCCGAAGCTGCGTACCCCTTACTATCGAATCATCTATCAGGAGCAGCGATTTATTTCTGATAAGCTTGTCTACAGGTATAAGTTTCATCCTGGCTATGAGATTACGCTGGCTCTGGTCTGTAGGCATGAAGGAACGGGGCCATGTGGGCGTATACTTAATAAATGGTCTGGAAAACGGAATACCTGATGCATTGGCATAACCTATGGCATGTGCGGTTCCGGAATCAGGGACGCCTGCCACCAGATCAGGCCTGACATTATCGCGCCTCGCCAGAGCCTGTCCGCAACGATACCTCATCTCCTCAACATTGACATTTTCATATGTCGAAGTGGGATATCCGTAATATATCCACAAGAAAGTACATATCTTCATTGTATCCTGCGGACCTCTTAACGTTTCATATCCGTCAGCAGTTATGTAAACTATTTCACCGGGGCCCAGTTCCTTTTCATCCCTGTATCCGAGATTGATATATGAAAAGCTCTCAAACGCCACGCAGTAAGCTTCGTCTTCCTTCTTAGCTATCATAAGAGGGGTCCGGCCATACAGATCCCTTCCGGCATAGATCCCCTTTTCAGTCATTACAAGTAAAGTCAGGGAACCGTCCACCTTCTCAAGGGCATAGGCAATCCCTTCTTCAAATGAATCCTTCTGATTGATAAGCGATGCTACCAGTTCCGTAGGATTGATATTGCTGCCACTCATTTCAAGGAACTGTGTCCTCCCGACATTATATGCTTCCTTAACCAGCTCATCTATATTGTTAATCTTACTTACGGTAGTTATTGCAAAGCTGCCAAGATGGGACCTTATGAGCAGAGGCTGTGGTTCATAATCGGAGATGCAGCCTATTCCGATCTTACCGTTGAATTCAGTTACATCCCTCTCAAACTTGGTACGGAAAGGAGAATTCTGTATATTATGGATCGCCCGGTCGAAACCCCTGTCGCCATACATTGCCATTCCAGCTCTCCTGGTCCCAAGATGCGAATGATAGTCCGTTCCAAAGAACAGATCCAGTACGCAGTCCTTCTTAGATACTACTCCGAATATTCCACCCATAATGAGCCTCCCGTATATCTTTATTAAAAATCACATAAAAATATTATCACGATAGGGGGATGATGACAATTAAAAATATGGTTTATACAACTCCGCTTACCGACATATCTATAATCCGTTCCCATCTATGTATCATGTCCACTCGGCGAGCGTACTTCCGATTACCAACGAAATGTGATATACTTTAAGAAATTTACTAAATGGAGCAAGTATGAACGAAAACCGCAGCTTTACATTCCAACCTTTCATATTACTTACTGCCCTCATACTCTTCCTTGCTTTCTGCATGGACACGACCGCCGAAACCCTAAGGAAGCCACAGTATCTGTTCTTCCTTCTGTCCGTTTTTCTTGTTCTCTTTGTATTTCGTCAATTGGTTAACATAACTGAGCCGGCCTTCATACTCCTGCTCGGTGTGATGCTGCGTACTTCCTACGTCCTCTACACTGCAATATGGACAAGGCAGCATGATGTAATAGATTTCGGAACAGGAGAAGGGCATGCAGGATATATGGAATACATATATCAGAACCTTTCCCTCCCCACGGGTGATCCAAGGGAGAGATGGGCTTTCTTCCAGCCCCCTCTCCATCACATTATCTCGGGATTATGGATGCGGTTCTGCGCGCATTTTAATCTCGTATACCGTCAGGTCCAGGAGAATGTACAGCTGCTCACACTGTTTTATATCTGCACTGTCACGATACTGACGTTCTTCATATGTAAAGAATTAAAGTTAAAGACATGGGGTGTCAGGATCGCATTGCTGATCGTATGTTTCCATCCTGCGCTTACGATAATGTCGGGCAGCATCAATAATGATGCATTAAGCCTTGTCCTTGCTCTTTTTGCTGTTTATCTGGTAATACTCTGGTACAACAATCCTACATATAAGCTGATCATCCTGCTTGCTTTAAGCATAGGACTTTCAATGATGGCCAAGCTGTCGGGCGGCACTGTGGCACCGGCTATAGCTGCGATGTTCCTGCTTAAGCTGATAAAGGACAGGGATAATATCCGCAAGTACATATTACAATATATTGTCTTCGGGATTATCGTATTTCCACTGGGAATCTGGTGGGAATTAAAGAATATGCTTATATACAAAATGCCTTTTAACTACATTCCACCTGTAGGCGAGCAGCTAAACGCTTCTCTTATAAGCCGCCTTTTCGATCTTCGCTGCCACAGCGTTTTTCCCTCAATGATATCAAACGGCGATGCTTATGACGAATACAATGTTTTTCTTACACTATTCAAGACATCGTTATTTGATGACGCCAACTTTTCTCTTGAATCAAAAAGTATAACCTTATTTGCCGTGATCCTGTTTGTAACAGCACTGATCCTGGCTGTGATCTCGCTGGTCGCTACACTGTTTGTTATATTTGACAAAAAGAACCGTTACGGGATCTCATTCGAGCACAGGCTTTTGTTCGGGATACTGTATATCACTCTGCTCATATCCTATTTCAGTTTTGCTCTTGGCTCAAATAATTACAGCGCCATGAACTTCCGTTACATAGCGCTGATAATTCCTGTTGAAGCGATCTTCCTCGGAGTCTTCATTGATGCCTGCAAAGACAAGCACCACATACTTTTCCGTCTGTTCGCAGCAACCGTTATGACTTTCGCCGTTTCTTCAGCATCCACCTGCATTATGTTAGGTTTTGCCCGTTAAGTGTACTTGCAGGGTTCACACTAAGCTCGACAATAACTAACTAAGTGTTCTACCGCTCTTCGGTCATATAATCTGCCGCATCCATTGCATTCTGCGTGTCGGGAAAAGTATCTATAACCTGCCGGTACAGCTCGTCAGCCTTTCTGGTATCGCCGGACTGTCTGTAGCAATGGGCAAGGTTCATAAGCACATCAGAGTTGGATTTATCCAAAAGCCATGCCTTGGTATATTCCTCTATGGCCTGATCGTAATCATTGGCCTTAACGGCTAATTTGGCGTTTTCTATATATTCTTCCGCAGCTAAAGAACCGACATCTGTCTTGAGCTGATCATACAGAGCTTTAAATGATTCTGTTGCCGTTTCAAGATATTCCTCGGAAATATGATCCATGTTTTCCATTATCGTTATCGAATCGGTCGGATCCGAAACATAGGCGACAGCTGCTGTCATCAGATAATCAAGCTCCGTCTTCCTGCCTGACGCACCTGTAATATCATCATACTTACGCTGTAGTTCATCAAGCTGATTCCGAGTATCCTCGAGCTGTTTGGCCGTCTCCTGGGCCGAAGCCTGTTCTGCGGCGAGCTGCTCACTGACTTCCTTGAACTTCTCGTCATTTGTCTGTGTCACACCCGCCATACGCGCCGGCATGATAAGAAACCAACAGATAGCCACTCCAACCAGAAGACCTATTACAATATTTATAATGCTTGAAAATCCAACCTTCTCTTTCTGATATACAGGCTGGATTATTACCTCATTGCCGTTCTGATAACTTATAGTCTCCATAGGAAGAGTGCTGACTTTCTTTCCGGTCTTCTCTTCCTGCTCACGTATAAGATCATTGACCTCCTTGATATATCCAAGCGTAGTGGTATTGCTCGCATCCACAGACAACGCCTTAAACAATGTACGCTTGGCATTATCATAATCACCCGTACAGATATACAAAAGGCCAAGCAGCTGATAACCGCTTATCAGATTCTTATTTATGGACAGTACTTTCTTAAGCTGAATTATGGCCAGATCCTTGCTGTCCTGATAACAGAACTGTAGTGCCTGATTGTATTTCTTAAGTGTCTGGTCGATATTATCAAGTCTAGTCGGACTTGAATTCAGCACACCAAGATATTCATCAGCTATGTTTTTGGATGGCTGAAGATTCCTGCTGATTATCCATTCACTCATCGCAAGCACAGCCTCACCCATCTCAAAATAAACAAGTCCGAGAAGGTTGCGCGCCTCTGTATTACGTTTATTATACCGAAGCGACTGCTTCAGGCTTAAAACTGCACCCGAAAGATCACGCACGTTTGCCCTTGCCAGTCCATCATTGTAAAAATAGTTGGACATAGCTAATATTTTCTTGTACACCCCGACATCCGCACCGCAACTTGTACAAAAATCCTCTTCGGATAAGCGGTTGCCGCATTGATAGCAATTCATAATCTGTTATTGTTCTTCCTTAGGTAAATATTTACGCTCCTCTGATACAGCGACCGAAAACCGGTTGCGATCACCATAACTATGGCAGAGTGTTGTACATGATCTGCTCCATCTGCGCCTGTGCCTGTGCCTGTCCTTCAACACGCGCCTGCATGGCTGCATCCGCCTTTTCGCGCATCATGGTCATGAATATATCCGTCATATCAGTCATGTCATGATTGTTAACGGCAGCCTCCACTCCGTCAAGTTCCATGCTCGGATGGAATTTCTTAAGTTCATCTTCAAAATTTATCATTTTATTTCCCCGCGATATATTAATGTTCTCAATCCAACTGTGATAAACGTTCGCGTACCTGTTCCATCATCTGAGTATATTTGGCGAGCTTGGCCTTCTCTTCCTCTATTTTTGCAGCCGGAGCCTTGCTTATAAATTTCTCGTTGCTAAGCATTCCGTTTACACGCTTAAGCTCGCCCTCAAGCCTTGCTTCTTCCTTCTTAAGACGTTCGATTTCCTGTTTTATGTCAACCAATTCCGTAAACGGTATATAGATATTTGCACCAGGTATTACGACTGAAACCGCATCATCCGCTATACCGGACCGGTCTGCCTTAATAGATACCTCTGAAGCATAAGCAAGTGAAGCAAAGAACAGTTCGCCCTCCTTGAAAGTCGCCTGTATGTCCTTATCTTCCGTAACTACAAATACATGCGCCTTCCTGCCGGACGGTACGTTCATTTCGGTGCGCACATTCCTTATGCCACGGACAGCTTCCTTTATAGCCTCGATTGCCTTCTCTTCCCTGTCATATGCCTTGCTTTCCGAATATAGCGGCCATGAGGAGATCATAATACTCTCTTCCTCATCCTGAAGTGTGCAGAATATCTCTTCTGTTATAAACGGCATATACGGATGCAGAAGCTTAAGCGCGTCTATTAACACCGATTTAAGAGTATACAATGCAGCATTCTGGGACACAGTATCTTCTGAATTATACAGCCTGGGCTTTACCATTTCAATATACCAGTCACAGAATTCATCCCAGATAAAGTCATAAATCTTGCCGACAGCAATACCGAGTTCATACTTCTCCATGTTGTCTGTCACATCCTTGATCACCGAATTCAGCTTGCTGATGATCCATTTATCGACAGGCTCCAGGTCCGCTTCTGCTGGCTTTGTCACCGTTTTATCTTCAATATTCATCATTATGAAACGTGATGCGTTCCATACCTTGTTTGCAAAATTGCGGCATGCCTCGACCTTTTCATAATAGAAACGCATATCATTTCCCGGTGCGTTTCCGGTCATCAGCATAAGGCGCAGAGCATCGGCTCCGTACTTGTCTATTATCTCAAGGGGATCGATTCCGTTGCCGAGTGATTTTGACATCTTACGTCCTTTTGAATCCCTTACAAGACCGTGTATAAGCACAGTATGGAAAGGCGAATGTCCGGTATGCTCAATGCCCGAAAATACCATACGGACTACCCAGAAAAAGATGATGTCATAACCGGTAACAAGAACATCCGTCGGATAAAAATAATCAAGCTCTTCCGTCTTCTCAGGCCAGCCAAGCGTCGAAAAAGGCCACAATGCCGATGAGAACCATGTATCAAGAACATCCTCATCCTGCTTAAGATGCTTGCCGCCGCACTTTGGACAGACCGTCGGAGCTTCCTTTGATACTATCGTCTCATTGCAGTCACTGCAATAGTAGGCAGGGATCCTGTGTCCCCACCAAAGCTGTCTTGATATACACCAGTCGCGTATGCCCTCAAGCCAGTGCAGATAGGTCTTGTCAAACCTCTCCGGTACAAATGCAAGCCTTCCATACTCACAGTCTTTTCCTTCTCTCGTTTCTTTAAGCACTCTGATCGCAGGCTCCGCAAGCTTCTCCATGGCTACAAACCACTGGGCCTTGGCCATAGGCTCTATCGTGCATCCACAGCGGTCATGAGTTCCTACATTATGCGAATGATCTTCTACCTTAACTAAAAGTCCGAGGGCGTCAAGATCGGCAACAACCTGTTTTCTTGCCTCATATCTCTCCATCCCGTTATATCTGCCGCCCTTTTCGTTTATGGTCGCATCATCATTCATTATGTTTATTACGTCAAGATCATGTCGCTTACCTACTTCGAAATCATTAGGGTCATGGGCAGGCGTTATTTTAACAACTCCTGTTCCGAATTCCTTATCCACATATGAATCGGTAATAACCGGAATATCCTTATTCATAAGCGGGAGGATAACAGTCTTGCCTGCTATGGATGTATATCTCTCATCCTCAGGATTAACGGCAAGCGCAGTATCGCCAAGCATGGTCTCGGGACGTGTTGTCGCTACCACTACATAATTTCCTTCATCTGCCTCATCGCACTTCCTGCCATCCAGCATAGCCTCTGCTTCCCTGGTTCCCGCTATCGGGTAACGGATATGCCAGAAATGACCCGCCTGCTCCTCATGCTCAACCTCTGCGTCAGAAATAGTAGTCTGACATACAGGACACCAGTTAACTATCCTGTTACCCTTATAAATGAGTCCTTTATTGTACAGATTAACAAAAACTTCCGTGACTGCCTTGTTGCAGCCCTCATCCATAGTAAAACGCTCACGCTCCCAGTCGCATGATGACCCCAGCTTCTTAAGCTGTTCTACAATCCTTCCGCCGTACTCTTCCTTCCATTCCCAAGCACGCTTAAGGAAGCCATCCCGTCCAAGATCTTCCTTGGTAATGCCTTCCTCTTTAAGCTTCTCTATTATCTTCACTTCAGTCGCTATGCTTGCATGATCGCAGCCCGGCTGCCACAACGCATTGTACCCTTGCATCCTCTTGAATCGGATGAGGATATCCTGCATTGTATTATCAAATGCATGTCCCATGTGAAGCTGTCCCGTGATATTCGGGGGCGGGATCACAATCGTAAACGGTTTCTTACTCCTGTCAACAACAGCATGGAAGTAATTCCTGTCCAGCCATTTTTTGTAAATACGCGGCTCCATATCCTTAGGGTCGTACGTTTTTGCCAGTTCCTTGCTCATCTTATTTCTCCTCAAATATTTTTTGTACTGCCTCCTCATCCATCGGCGAACAGACTGTATCTCTATATTGTTATCTTACGTTCTCTTCACCTTTTATCGTCTTTTTATGTTCATACATAAAAGCATCCGCACGTTTAAATACATCATTACAGTTAGAATCAGTCGCGGGATCATATTCCGCCATTCCGACAGCAAAAGATACATTCATAACATCCATCGGCTTGTAATTCTCAGCTGTCATTTGCTGCATAAGTCCCGATACTAACGTTTCCCTGTTATCGTAGTCATCATTTCTTAATATTGCAGTGAACTCATCTCCGCCGATCCTGAACACAGGACTGTGTGCAAAGGTATGGCAGATAAGCCTGCATGAATTGATCAGCAGCTTATTGCCTTCATCGTGTCCTATATTATCATTCGTCTCTTTAAGTCCGTTCACATCACAGACAACAATGGCAAAATGAACATCCTCTCCACTCTCTATCTCAACATCTATACGTCCGCATGAAAGCTCAAACGCGTTCATGTTTTTGACACCGGTAAGTCCGTCGGTATTGGCATCCCGTAATGCTTTCTCGAGCCTCTCTGCAAGTTCGTTGGTATTTCTACGCATCGCTCCCATCAAAGTCTTAACCAGCATTGTTATATCCACGGGCTTGGAAAGATAATCATTCATTCCGGCTTCAAACAACCGGCCTATATCCTCTTCATCGTTTCCGGCTATCAACGCAATGACAGGAACTGTCTGAGCGTCGCTTCTGGTCATCGATCTTATCTCTTTCGTGACCGAAATGCCGTCAAGCACCGGCATTGCAACATCCATAAGTATTGCATCAATACTGTTCTCGGCTGATGACTTAAACAGCGTAAGAGCAACCAAGCCATTCTCGGCAGCTATTACTTCGGCGCCCTCATTAACGAGGGTTGTACGGGCTATTTCCATGCTGACTTCATCATCGTCAGCAACCAGAATACGTGAGCCGGATAGCTTAAGGTCCTCATCTCCCTTGAGAGGCTCTGTCGAGGTTTTATATATCTCAAACGGCATGGTAACCGTAAACTTCGAACCTCTCTGTAATTCACTCTCAACTTCTATCTTACCGCCCATCAACTCTACGTATCGTTTGGTGATACTCATGCCTATTCCAAGGCTTCCATCATCCTCTACATCTGCGTCTTCATGCGAGAACGACTCAAAGAGATGCGACAGATACTGTTCACTCATACCAACGCCGGTATCTTCTATCACAAAACAATAGGTTGTACGATCATCCTTATCCTGTTCTATCTCCTCGAAAACACTAAAGGTTATCCGCCCGCCCTTTTGCGTAAACTTAATGGAATGTTCGACAATATTCAATATCACCTGTCTTAAATGAAGTTCATCACTAACGATATTGGGATGAAGTATAAGCCCGACATCCTTGATAAAAATAAGTCCTGCTTCACCTATCTGGCCGGCTATTATATTCGAACAGTTCTCAATAAAATTAAGCATATTGATTGGACCGTTCTGGATCTTGACCATTCCGTTCTCGCTTCTTCCGAGCGTCAGCACGTCATTTATAAGCTCAAGCAGGATCTGCGCTGTGGAATCGATCTGCTCCAAAAAATTCACTGTACGTTTGGGATCGTCCACATTCCGGCTTGCTATATCCGCCATCCCTATGATCTTATTTACCGGAGTTCTTATGGCATCGGACATCCTCGCCAGAAAAATGTTTTTGGCATTATTGGCTTCTCTTGTCATCTTCTCAGCCTCGGCCAGTTCCTCTTTCTGTTCAGTCAACCTTGCATTCAGCTTAAGAAGTTCCTTGCCTCTTCTCGCACTCATATTATGCTGCTTGACAAACATCAGGATGGTTGCCAGAAGGAGCAGCGAAAATTCATATGTGAAGATCGTCTGATAGTTAAGCGAAGTATCCAGATATCCCGCTATTACGGCATATCGCTCATTTAAATACTTTATCTCTTCGTCCACAAATTCATCAGTATTATCAAATATCTTCTGTTTCGATTTCTGATATGCGGAATTGAACAGGATGTTCCTGGCCATCTCCATCTTTTCTTCAGAGCCTGAAGATTCCTCGTACGGTTCAAACTCATAATACAATATCTCTTCGGGAAGATCACGATCATAGAATCCCTGGGCAAGAGTCACAAGCGCAAGTGCGTGTATCTCGCTGCTCATAAGATCATCAGATTCATTCTTGGCCTTGGCCATCTTTGTATTGGCCTCTGCCAGCGGATATAATTCCTCGAGCAGAGCCATACCCTTTTCGCGATGCCTGTCCTCGTATATCTCTTTAAAATACTTAAGGAGATAATCATAATCACCCGTCACCGCATAGTTTCTGGCATTCTCGGTAAGAATATCCGAACCAAGCCTTAAATACCTGGCTACCTGGATATAATCAATATGGTCATCCTGAAGATCGATAAGCTGCTTATTGTAATCGGAAATATTCCTTGTTTCCCTCACGAGCATATATCCGACCCAGATACTCGCAACAGCAAAGAAAACAGCAAAAGTCCTCAAAAGGACGCCTGTTTCGCTCCTGTAAACCTTATTCTTCTTGTTCTTGTCTGATTTTTTATCTGACTTCATCAACTGTAACCCCGGTTACCCCTTGAATTCCAACACTATTGCGCTTCTTGGACCCATCGTATATTTAAGCGACTTAAGCTTCTGACGCTTTATCACTGGATCCGCATACGTATCCACAACCCTTACCCATTTATCCAAGTCCCCTTTTACCTGCTTTGAAACACCGCAAGAATCCCCACCCGGTATATCCGGCAAGGTGATCTCAATAGGTTCCCAATATGAATTAAAGCAGGCATAAACTATATCGTCCTTACCGTTCTCTCTTCCTGCATACATAACGCCGACTTGCTTGCTCTCCCAATTATACTCATCCATCCACGGCTCATAACCATGCGTACTGACAAATGGAAGATCTGTGCTGCATTTTTTCACATTACGGCGTATTACGGTATGCCTGTTCCTGAAAGCGATCATGAACTTAAACAGTTCAAATATATCCCTGTTCCTGTCCTTATCATTCCAGTCAAGCCACGATACCTCATTATCCTGACAATATGCGTTATTATTGCCATACTGCGTATTGCCAAATTCATCACCCGAAAAAAACATCGGTGTTCCCCGGCTCATCATAAGGGCAACACAGGCATTCATCACCATCCTGTGCCTTAACTTCTCTATTTCCTTATCGTCGGTCCATCCTTCGGCTCCGCAGTTCCAGCTGTTATTATCATCGGCTCCATCCGTATTGTTCCAGCCGTTGGCTTCATTATGTTTCCTATTATACGAGTAAAGGTCATATAATGTAAAGCCGTCATGACAGGTTAAGAAATTGACCGATGCATTCCTGCTGCCTATGTCATCAGGGTACAGATCAGCAGACCCCGTAAGCCTAGTCGCTGCAAGGTGCGCCATACCGTCATCACCCTTAAGAAAACGCCGCATATCATCCCTGTACATACCGTTCCATTCAGAGAAACGGTTCCACGACGGGAACTTACCTACCTGATATAAACCCGCCGCATCCCATGCTTCCGCAATAAGCTTCGTATCACCGAGCGCCGGGTCAAAAGCAAGGCTCTGTATTAGCGGCGGCTTGCTCATAGGTGAACCATCCTCATTACGTCCAAGTATAGCGGCAAGATCGAACCTGAATCCATCTACCCTGTAATGTATTGTCCAGTGCCTTAAGCATTCCCTGACAAGATGCTGCACGATCGGATGATTACAGTTAAGCGTATTGCCGCAGCCGCTGAAATTATAATACTTTCCGTCAGGGGTCAGCATATAATAGATATTGTTGTCAAGGCCCTTGAACGAGAAGAACGGGCCGTTCTCATTACCCTCACCCGTATGATTGAGCACAACATCAAGAATGACTTCTATTCCATTCTCATGCAGCGTTCTGATGAGCTCCTTTAACTCATTGCCTTCGTGATTGTACTTATCCTTTGTGGAATAAACGGTATTGGGTGCGAAAAAGCAGGTAGTGTTATAGCCCCAGCATTCATAAAGCTGCCTTCCGTCTATCTCCCTTGCATTATGCATCTCATTAAATTCAAATACAGGCATGAGCTCTATACAGTTAACGCCAAGTTCCTTAAGATACGGTATCTTCTCCATTATGCCGTCAAAGGTACCGGGATTCTTTACGCCCGATGACTGATGTATCGTAAAATTCCTGACATGCAGCTCATAAATGACAAGATCCTGCATCTTTATATGCGGAGATTTCTCATCTCCCCAGTCAAAATCATTGTATACGACCCTTGCCTTAAAGAACTGCGCATCATCCATTTTCTTTCCCCAGACACTCTGCGCAGCAACCGCACGGGCATATGGGTCGAGAATGAACCTGTCCTTGTTAAACAGCAGACCCTTATATTCATCATACGGACCGTCAAAACAATATGCATATTCAATATCCTCAATGTCAAGATTGAACACAAACATTGAGAACACCTTGCCTATACGGTAATTATCCGGGTACTTAAGCCTTACAAACGGCTTCTTGCTCCTGTGATTAAAAAGGCACAGCGTGCATGAAGTTGCATTCACCGAATAAACGGTAAAACTGACTCCGTCCCTTAAGATATTCGCTCCTACCCGGTCAAACAGACCCGGTCTTACGTCATACCCCTCTATTTTGTCGATCGGCGCCCACTTCTGCACCATTGCGCGATGTTGATGATACACTTCTTTATCCTCGCCCTTTCTATTTCCGGCATGTCCCATACTTCAGCTTCAATGCCTTCTTATATCCGGTTCCTACTCTCCTACAACCTGATTACGTCCGTTCTCCTTGGCTTCATACAGACGTGTATCCGCAGCGTTTATGTTCTCATCCATGGATAATACCGGATTACCCTCTGTTACACCAAAAGACATTGTAACCGAATGGAACTGGCCATCATGTTCTACAAGACGCTCCCTTACCGCATCAAGTATCCTCTCGGTAGCAACCGTTGCCGACATACCGCTTACATTCTCATATACAAGCAGAAATTCCTCGCCGCCCCATCTGGCCGCAAAGCCGGTACCTCGCATATGCTCATTCAATGTCCTTGCCACTTCGATAAGTACCGCATCACCACAGTCATGCCCAAACTGATCATTGAATTTTTTAAAGAAATCTATATCGCCTATAGCTACAGAATAAGGTATGCCCTTTGATATAAGGTCTTCCAGCTTATTGCCTCCATATCGTCTGTTATATATCCCGGTAAGCGCATCCCGTTCGATAAGCTTACGCAGAGAGCCCCGCAGCACATTTGTAAGTCTTCCCATTTCTCCCAGTTCATCCTGTCTTGAGATAACCGTGGGATCAAGTTCAGTGGAAAGATTCCCGTCAGCTATATCCGACAAAAACCTCATTATCTTCTTGATGATGGATATTATACCGGAAGTAAAGTGCATGATGAACCATGCGGTTATAAACATCGCAAGGAGCATGATCAGGATATTCCGAAGCACTGATGCACGGATCATCTTTGATACTCCTTCCGCCGGGGTTGCCGTTCCGATCATACCAAGACATGTAAGCCCGTCCTTGCTCATGATCGGCATATAATATGCGAAATATCTGTTGTCACCTATGAGCACATTGTTATAAAAACTGGGTGTACGGCCTTCCACAACCGTCTTTAATATCGTTACATTGGCGCCCTTATTTTCAAAACGCTCACCTTGTGCATCAGTGATGGTCGTAAGGACTCTGGTATCATAGAAGAACATGGATATGTCAACATCCGTTGCTTCCTTTATACTGTCAAGAAGTGTGTAATCATTGCTCAGATATGCATCGCCCTTATAAAACTCCACTCTTCCGTCCACTATTATAACATTATAATCACCCGCATAACCGGCATCATATGCAGACAGCACGGCTATACCGACATTTCTTAAGTTATCACTGACCTCGCTCCTTATATTGACGCTCTGTGTATAAGAGCTGTATATCATCAGGACAATTCCGAAAATGAACAGCGGCAGCAGCGTTATATACAGAAAAGTACCATACAGGCTGCGCGAACCTCTGATCTGTTTGATATGGACTAACTTCATGGTAAACCTCTTCAGATTATTATCTGAAATAGTATACCACATTTACGGCTAAAAAAGCCACTTATTTACAATAGAAACCGCAAAAAAGACTATTGATTTTGACTTATGCGAATATTGCTTTTAAATACAATTGTAAGTATACTTTAGATAACTGTACAGAATAACGACGCGGAAACAGACTCATGGATAACCTGACAAATTCTGAAAAAAAAGTACGTGTGTTGCTGTTGGCAGCTCTTACCTGCGTAGCAACCATGATAGTCAAGCTGCCCATTCCCGGAAACGGATATGTTAATCTCGGGGACGGATTTATGCTGGCTTGCGGAATGATCCTAGGACCCCTGCCGGGTGCTTTGGCGGCAGGTACGGGTTCAGCGCTCGCTGATCTTATCAACGGATACTCATATATCGCTCCCGCCACCTTCGTTATAAAAGCGCTCTCGGCTACAGTGGCTGCGTTTGTTTACAGGATACTTGCCCGCAAATATGTGATCGCCCGTTATTCATATATGGATGTATCAATAGCAGGCGCGGCAGGTGAACTTTTTATGATCATCGGATATTATGCTTATGATGTTTTTCGCATAATATACGGCAGCGACCGTTTGAGCCGGACAATACTGTCACAGGCTTCCCGTACCGCTGCCGTTTCACTTCCATATAATCTGCTTCAGGCCGCCATCGGCGTGACCATTACCGCTGTTGCGACTCCGCTGTTAGCAAAACTGCTCATCCGCGGAAAATGATAACATACCACCGGCTGACCGCAAACACGGATTTGCACAAAAACACTTAAGATGCGATAAGCTCTCCACCATTTAAATCTATAGTGATCGTGTCGCCCTCACCCACGTTTCCTGCCAGAATAAGCTTGGCACTCAGTGTTTCAACTGTTTTCGTAAGATACCGCTTAAGCGGTCTTGCACCGTATACCGGATCATAACCGTTATCAGCTATATGCTGCCTTGCCGCGTCAGTCAGCTTTATCGTGAGATTCCTGTCTGAAAGCCGCTTATTCAGATCATCTATCAGCAGTTCTATTATCCCGCCTATGTTATCCCTGGTCAGTGGCTTAAACATTATGGTCTCATCCAGACGGTTAAGAAACTCCGGTCTGAAGTGCGTGCGCAGGTCATTTAAGACAAGCTTTTCACATTCAGGACGTATCTCTCCGTTTTCATCTATACCGTCAAGCAGATACTCCGAACCGATATTGCTGGTCATGATAAGGATCGTGTTTTTAAAATCAACTGTCCTGCCCTGCGAATCAGTGATACGCCCGTCATCAAGCACCTGAAGAAGCACGTTGAAAACGTCCGGATGTGCCTTTTCGATCTCATCGAACAGAACAACCGAATACGGTTTACGCCTTACCGCCTCGGTAAGCTGCCCACCCTCTTCATAACCGACATATCCGGGAGGCGCTCCGATAAGGCGGGATACAGAGAATTTCTCCATATACTCGGACATATCAATACGCACCATATTGTTTTCGTCATCAAACAGGCTCTGTGCCAAAGACTTGGCAAGTTCTGTCTTACCTACGCCGGTAGGACCAAGGAACAGGAACGAACCGATCGGTTTGGTAGGATCTTTTATGCCCGCCTTGCTCCTTATTATCGCCTCGGATACCTTGGTTACAGCCTCATCCTGTCCGATCACGCGTTTATGCAGCTCGTCATCAAGATGCAGTGTCTTGGAACGCTCGGATTCCGTCAGCTTGGCAACGGGTATCCCTGTCCAGCGTGATATGATCCTTGCGATCTCCTCATCAGATACATTTTCATGAACCAGTGAACCGTCGCCTGATTTTACCTGTTTTTCTTCAGTTTCAAGCGTACTCTTAAGACGCGGGATTATATCATACTGCAATTCACCGGCGCGGGTATAATCACCCTTGCGCTGTGCTATAGCCAGCTCATTTCCGGCATCCTCTATCTCCTGTCGCAATTCCTGAAGCTTCTCTACGGATCTCTTCTCATTTTCCCACTGAGCCATCCGGTTACTGAGCTCCTCTGTTTTCTCGGCAAGCTCCTTACTGAGTGCTTCCAGTCGTTCTTGGCTCAACCGGTCACTCTCCTTTTTCAGAGCTTCTGTCTCGATCTTGAGCTGAGTTACCTTACGGTTTAACTCGTCGAGTTCAGCAGGCATCGAATTAAGTTCTGTCTTTATAAGAGCACACGCCTCATCCACCAGATCGATAGCTTTATCCGGCAGGAACCTGTCAGATATATACCTGTGAGAGAGCACTGCCGCCGATACCAACGCTGAATCCGTTATCTTAACATGATGGAAGTTCTCATATCTCTCCTTAAGTCCGCGCAATATCGATATCGTCTCTTCCACCGATGGCTCATCAACCGTTACCGGCTGAAAGCGGCGTTCCAAAGCGGCATCCTTCTCAATATACTGACGGTATTCATCCAGTGTGGTCGCACCTATACAGTGAAGCTCACCCCGGGCAAGCATGGGCTTTAACATATTGCCCGCATCCATGGCTCCGTCTGTCTTGCCCGCGCCGACTATCAGATGAAGCTCATCTATGAACAGGATTATCTCTCCGTCCGACTGCCTGACATCCTCAAGTACAGCCTTAAGTCTTTCCTCGAACTCTCCCCTGTACTTAGCTCCGGCAACAAGGGCTCCCATATCAAGCGAGAATATCTTCTTATCCTTAAGATTTTCCGGTACGTCTCCGCCTGCTATACGCTGGGCAAGACCCTCGACAACCGCTGTCTTGCCGACACCGGGCTCACCGATCAGCACAGGATTATTCTTGGTCTTCCGTGACAGTATCCTTATCACATTTCTTATCTCGTCATCTCTTCCGATAACGGGATCCATCTTCTGATTCCTGGCTTTCTCCACAAGTTCGACACCGTATTTCTCCAGCGTATCGTAAGTAGCTTCAGGATTATCGCTGCTTACCCTCTGATTGCCCCTGACCGCCTGCAGCGCCTGAAGAAAACGCTCTCTGGTTATGCCGAATTCGGTAAACAGAGCCTTTATTTCCTTATCGGGATGCGCAATGAGCGACAACATTATGTGCTCAACCGATACATACTCATCGCCAAACACCTTAAGTTCCTTCTCAGCCGACAGTACAGCATCGTTCAGATGCTGGCTCCAGTAACGCTTCCCGCCCTGGACCTTGGGACGTCCGTCTATTATCTTCTGTACCGAATTTTTAAAATAGGGGAGGTTTATTTCCATCTTCTCTATCATCTTGGGAATAAGCCCGTCATCCTGCGACAACAGCGCATACAAAAGATGCGCCTGTACCATCTCCTGATTACCGTTATCCATCGCTATCTGTTCGATGTCATTTAATGCCTCACGGCTCTTCTGCGTAAATAAATTGATATCCATAAAACCTCACCTCTGCTTTCGTAAATAAAATCAAAAATCAGGAAGTCTTATGACCTCCTGATAATGTTATATCACAATTATTAGCACTCGTCAATAGTGAGTGCTAATAATACTTGTCTATTTTTTCTACAGATCCTCTGCCGTGATCTCCATCAGCGCGCTGTTTGCACTCTCATTGTCTTCGTTTATTTCATAAACAAGGCGGTTGGCCTGATTGGATATGACCTGCTCAAAGTAATTACGAACGGATCTGGCATTGCCGAAGTTGGCCCCTTCGTAATACCGAAGCTGTGAAATACGGTTTAAAATATATGGGCGAAGCTCCGGATTTACCGAATAATCCTGTTCCCTGCATCTTGCCAGAAATATCTCCGTAAGTTCCTCGTCATTATAATCTTCAAAATAAATGTATTTATTGAATCGTGACTTTAAACCCGGATTGGAACCTATAAACCTCTCCATGAGATCCGGATAACCTGCAACTATCACAACCAGCCTGTCACGGTTGTCCTCCATCAGCTTTAAGAGCGTATCAATGGCTTCCTGGCCGTAATCCCCTTCTCTGGCGCTTACCAGGGCATACGCCTCGTCTATAAACAGAACTCCGTCAAGCGCCGAGTCTACCACCTCATGTACCTTCTGTGCCGTCTGACCCATATAACCCGCCACAAGCCCGGAACGATCGGTTTCTACAAGATGGCCCTTCTTAAGAATCCCAAGAGAATAATAAGCCTGGGCTATCTTACGGGCTATTGTTGTCTTGCCGGTTCCCGGATTACCGGTAAAAACCATATGGCGTGATATGTCGGTTGCCTTCAGCCCTCGCTGCTCCCTGAGTTTTTGCACCATCATAAGGTTTACCATGTCATGGACTTCCTTCTTGACAGAATGCAGTCCTATAAGAGAATCAACCTCCGTCAGTATATCTCTTACGTCCTTCTTGGCTTCATTACTCTCATGAGAAAACAGCGTTGCATTCTCTATCTCCACCTGTTCCCGCAATGTAAGTTTCCGGCCTTCTTTATCTGCGGGTTCTGAAGATTTATTTAGTTCACCGACAGACGGAACCGGGATGACGCTGCTCTTGTACACAGTATCTCCGTTAGCCAGTTCATCATTCTCCTCTATCTGTCCAATATATTGGATACATAGATTGGAAAAATGCTGGAGTAACATTACAGGGTACTGAAGTCTCATACAGTCACAGTTAATAACAAGATTTCCTATAAGCACGAAAGTATCCACTATCTCACGGGAACTGACAAGATAACACTTGCCTCCCATATTGGCGTCTTTTTCGGCATGGGCTATTATCTGAAGGCTCTTCGGAACATGTCGCAATATACTGTCCTCGCCTATTATGTTATCACCGAAATTCTTCTTTAAGATATCTTCATCGACAAGTATCTGGAAAATGACATTGATCGTCATGCTTTCGGTGACCGATACCGCACCGTCACAGCGTGCCAGAAAATAGGCAAGGTTCAGTGCTTCGTCCCTGAACATATTATACAGCGTATCGCCGTCCTTCTTATTTACTTCCTCCCCGTACATCGTACAGATGTCACGGCATTTCTTCAATGCTGCAAATGCGGCATTCATCCCGAACCTCCAATAAAGTCACTTATTTAACGCAAGATGATATCTGTGCATTTCCGTACCGTTTATTACTGTATTTTCCATATATTCAAATCCGATTAGTTTACATAACTTAACAGATGGTATATTCTCAGGATAAACAAAACAGTTAAGTCCTTTCATCCCAAGCACTTTTCCTGCATAGTCAACGATCGCCCTGCATGCCTCGGCTGCATAGCCCCTTCTCTGGCGCTCCTTCTCTATCACATACCCAAGTTCAGCCTCATCAAACCCTTCGCGGCCGGTGATCCCTGCGCGACCAACTATCCTTCCGGTGTCCTTCTCAACAACCAGCCACAGTCCATACCCGCAGAACTCGTACATGTTCTTTATATATTCCTTAGTATACTCAATTTCCTGCTGCTTATCTTCATACAGCGGTTCGGTATACCGGGTTATGCCCTCGCCTGCATAAATCTCATACAGCCTGTCCACATCTTCCGGAGTCATTTCGCGAAGCAACAGTCTTTCAGTGGTAAGAACAGTCCATGGAAGGCGATTAAACCTCTGATGCATTTTTATAAAAAAATCCGCATTTATCTCATCAAATCCCTGGATAATGCACTGTGGACCCCTATCGCCATCTGTCGTATAAGGAATATCCCTTACATCTGTATCATAGAATACATAACCTGTTTTATACTGCACGGCAAGATCTATCCCCTCCATACAATCGGTCAGAAAATACGAGCACTTCCTGTTATCATCGCTTAATGCTTCCCGCAGCTTCTGCTCATCAAGCACAAGCATATGCCCTGACTTCCCATCGCCCGCTTCCGTATCATTACCTGACACTACTATCGGAACTAGTTCAATACCGCTTAACTTAACATCAGCAAGAGTACGATCCAGATATGGATATGCGATATCTTTCAAGGCCAGGATAAGATATCTCAAACAGATATCCTTGGTCAATGTTCCCATGAATCCCTCCGGGCTGATCCTATAAATACGCGCAGATAGATATAATGATTATACAACAGCGGTATGGTTCTGTCACATACTTTATGATATACTTATCATATATTAAACCGATGATTGGAGAGTATTATGAACAGAGAACAGCTATTGTCACACGTCGACCATACCCTGTTAAAACCCGAGTCTACATGGGAGCAGATCCGGCAATTATGTGAAGATGCCATCAGCTACAAAACAGCATCCGTATGTGTACCTCCCTGCTATGTAAGGCGTATACATGATACATATAAAGACAGGATAAATATCTGCACGGTCATAGGCTTCCCTTTGGGTTACTGTGTTACCGAAGCGAAGGAATGCGAGGCACGAAAAGCCATAGAAGACGGAGCTTGTGAGATCGACATGGTCGTAAACATCTGCGAAGTCAAAAATGGCAATTGGGATTTTGTCAAAGATGAGATAAGGGCTGTTAAGGAAGCATGCGGCGGACATATCCTCAAGGTAATAATCGAAACCTGCTATTTAAGTGAGTCTGAAAAGATCCGGTTATGCAGGATAGTTACTGATGCCGGAGCCGATTATATCAAGACTTCTACAGGTTTCGGAACTGCAGGTGCAACTCACGAAGACATCCGTCTTTTCAGGGAGAATATCGGACCCTATGTCAAAATAAAAGCCGCAGGCGGGATAACGACGATCGATGATATGGAGCAGTATCTTGAAGAGGGTTGCGACCGTATAGGTACAAGCAGGGCTGTAGGTTTGTTGAAAAATTCCTGATCCTGACAGTTATTCAGACTGATCAGTATCTGATACAGAATTTCCGAGTCAATTTTTTTAAATTTTATTTAGATATTTCGCCGCATATTGTGTTAAAATATTTACAGAGAGTGTAAACCCAGTTATTAACCGTTTTGTTTCTGTTTTAGGAGTGTGAAGCGTATGTTCAAGGTAAATGATATGGTTGTTTACGGTAATCAGGGAGTATGCGAAATAGTTAATATCGGGACTCTGTCTATGTCCATGGTTGACAAGAAAAAACAATACTACACTCTCCGTCCTATATATAAGAGAGAAGCCGCTGTATATGTACCGGTAGATAATGTTACTGCAGTGATGAGGCCTGTAATATCAAAGAAGGAGGCCGAACAGCTCATAAAGCGTATACCGGACATTGAACATGCCTGGATAGTCAATGAGCAGGAGCGCGAAGAACAGTACAAATCTGCTCTTCGTACCTGTGACTGCGAAGAACTGGTAAAGATAATCAAGACTCTGTTCAAACGAAAGAAATCACGGATAGACAACGGTAAAAAGGCTACCGTCGTGGACGAGCGGTATTTTAAGCAGGCTGAAAATCAATTATATGAGGAACTGGCCTACGCTCTTGATATAGACAAAAATGAAGTCGGAGATTTTATCGCAAAGAGTATAACCAAGGCCACGGTATAATATGCGTTCTATAACATCAGATCATCAAAGTAATCCTTATCCGTGTGTCTGCACTCTTCCATAAGGAATGCTTTCATTTGCGCATGGCGATCACCCATAAGGCTTAGCACAGCCTCGAGATTGCCACTATGTATCGCGCCTGTATCAAGCATCATACGGTAATACTCCCTGTCATCACCATGGCGTTTGAGCAGTACCCGTATTGCCGCCTCTGACTCACAGCCGGCTGTATGCTCCATAATATATTCACGCAACGGCTTCTTATCCTCCTCATAAAGAGCAACATCATTGACCAGCCTCAGCATACATAGTGACGACTTCTTTTCACGGTTATATTCAAGATACTCTTCATAATCAAAATGCAGATCCTCTTCACCGCATAATACATACAGATGATATCCCTCATCATCCTTCAGGCTCAGGATGTGAGCCAGCCTCGTATCCCATTTACGAAGCCATTCAGGATCTCCCGAATGTTCTGTATCAAGAAGATACTCGGCATCCATTATGACAGGCGCCGCAGCCATAAGTTTTGAAACCATTAATGATCCGGTTTCATCCATATCTTTGGGTTCCGGAGCAGGATCAAATACCATGATCTCATTCAGCTTATCATCGTTCTTAAATACGCCCTTGCCAAATCCGACCTTCCCGCGCGGTATCCTGATCCGTATGAGATTATCACAGAAAGCAAAAGCCCATTCTCCTATCGATGATACTGTACCGGGCAGATGCACATACCTTAATCCCTTACAGCCCAAAAATGCTTTCTTTCCTATAACATGCACAGGATATCCGTCAATCTTTTCAGGAATGATCACCTCGTTAAGCTTCTTATCCGCATCGGTTATGACTGCATATCTCTGTCCGTCCGTATCCCTGATCTCATAATAAAGTTTTAGTCTGTCATCATAATAATTCATATATACCGACCGTCAAAATGTTCTGATCATCTGTCATGCGATGATATAAGCAGAAGTGATCCTTCCTCCTTAAGCCACTTGCGGCACAGCTTATAGTCAGGTATAACAGAACCCACCAGCTCCCAGAAATGCGGCGAATGGTTCATCTCCCTGCGATGACACAGTTCATGCACGATTACGTAATCCCGCACTCGCTCAGGTACTTTCATGAGCATACAGTTAAAACTGAGGTTCCCTTTTGAGCTGCAGCTCCCCCAGAGTGTCTTCTGGTTCCGTATTGTGACCCTTCCGTATGTGACACCTATGATCTTCGCATAACGTTCAACTTCAACAGGTATCACCCTTAATGCTTCTTCCGTAATGATCCGAAGTTCCCGCAGATCAAGAGGGCGGACATCTTTCCTTTTCTCGTTCCTTTTCTTCGCCTTTTCAATATGCTTCTCTATCCAGCTGTTCTTATCATTCACAAACCGCCTTATCTCATACAACGGAACCCTCATGGGCGCCCTGACGACAAGCCTGGCATTACTGTCGATCTCTATAGATATTGTTTTACGTCTGCTTCGGATTATCCTATAGTCTGTGATCATCATGTTATTCTTTCGGGATCTCAAGCAAGCCGGCAATTTCTTCCTTCAGTACTGCGTTACGTTCATCCAGCATCATCTCATCCTTGTACTTCATATATTCATCACATCCATATCGCGCTATGAATCTTGAAGTGTACGAATTAACGGTCATTTCTGTCACGAGTATCAGCATCTCGTTTCCGTTCTTATAAGCCCTTGAAGCAAAATCAAACAGATTCTTCAGTTCTTTTCCCACTTCATCGCTTTGATCCTTAACAGCAGCTATCCCGGCATTATACAGCTCCCTTATGACCTCAAATGGTTCATCCGACATAACAGCTTCCTTATAGGCTCCTTCAAGGAATCTTATACATGATCTCTTTATACGCTCATTCTCTCTGGACAGTGCAGATGCTTTTCGAAGCGATTTAAGATCTCCTCTCAGCTTCCCGATCATATTAAGCATCGCAGATAATACATCTTCATCCGTATCATCATCATTTCCGTTAAGTTCCGGCGCCGGCTGTGATTTTACCTTAAGCTGTTTTAACAGTGGATTTAATTCCTTCAGATAATCCGCATCATTAAGATTGGTTCTTACATCTGAGATCACACGATCCATTAACATTGACAGCAATGAGAGTCTCTCATCAAAGCCGGCTGATTCTGCTCTTGTACATATCTCATCCGAAACGCTTCCAAGCAGGATCTCCTCTACATGATAATCTCTCTTATACTTATTATACAGCTCATAATACGCTGCATACTCCCTGACAACAGCTTCATTACGGATATACTGATCTATCAGTGTATCATCAACCGGCATTCCCGCGTTTTCATACAGCTTAAGTATCTCAGACAGATCCTCCCAGCCTCTGGCCGTAACATAAGACCGGCCGTTTACGGTATTTTCGATCAAATAAAAGTATTCTCTCTTCAGGTCAAGAAAGCTTATTATGGATGGATGCACACTGTTCTCAAGAGCATACTCCTTCCACACCTTATAGTCAGCCTCGACATTCATTATCTTGAGCCTGTCCATGACCGCAACGTCAAACTCACGTACCGCCCTGTTAAACTCAGGCGGATTGCCGGCCGTTACTATAACCCAGCCCTCAGGAACCTGATGACGTCCGAACACCTTGTATTGCAGGAACTGAAGCATTGACGGAGCCAGCGTCTCGGATACACAGTTTATCTCATCAAGGAAAAGAATGCCTTCTTTGATATTTGTCTCACGCATGGTTTCATATATGGAAGCAATGATCTCACTCATCG
The DNA here is from genome assembly GCA_017524595.1 of Lachnospiraceae bacterium. Lineage (GTDB taxonomy): Bacteria > Bacillota > Clostridia > Lachnospirales > Lachnospiraceae > UBA2868. The sequence goes on from JAFXVI010000010.1 coordinate 60,926, forward strand.
TATATTCCGTCACGTCATATTCCATGCCATCATATTCTTCATGTTTGATGAACGGAAGGCCGATAGCCGACTGCCTTGTATGGTGCGTCATGGAATATGACACCAGCGCTATCCCAAGCTCCTGGGCTATCTGTTCCATCACGGCTGTCTTACCCACACCGGGTGCCCCCAGCAGAAATACCGGCCGCTGCCTTACGACAGGGATAATATATTCCCCGAACTCTCCCTTTGTAAGATAAAGGCGTACCGTCTGTTTGATATAATCCTTCGCCTGTTGTATATTCATGATAAAATCTCATCCTCCATAAGTTCTACTCTTATTCCCCACCACGGAACTTCAGGTTTCATCTCGTCTTTTCTGACAAACACAAACATACAGTCATAATCAGGAGCCTTTCCCGGATAGATTCCGTAACCGTCCGTGAAGTAGATAAGTCCCTTAAAGTTCTCAAATTCACCGTCATTTATAAGTAAGTCCACATAATCAAATGCAGGTCTGAAATCTGTGCCGCCATAACCCGACAATCTGGCGTGAGCTATAAAATCGTCAAAATCCTTATCGCTTTCTATCTTCGTATCGGAACGCACTTCATTATCGCACTGGATGATATGCACATTTATCTTACTCGAAAAACTCTCGGTGTTTTTAAGTATATCATAAGTCTTCTTTAGAAAAGATCTTATAACCGCACCCATGCATGAGGCAGAAGTATCAAGCACTATGGCAAAATCCTTTACTCTTTTTTCATCCTTGAATTCCAGAGGCTCGATGAGCGGCATGTTACCGTAATGTTCAAGACCGTATGTATAATAAATATAATCAAATTCTTCGTCATTAATCCTGAGTTCCTCGCTCATAACCGTAAACTGTTCGAGGAGTCTCTTATAATCATACTTCTTCTTAGTAACATCGACAAGGTTTTTAATAAGGCTCTCCGAATGAGATGAAACCTTAGAAAAAGTTCCAAGATCCGTCTTTATCCTCTCGCTTATCTTTTTCCATGCCTGTTCGGATATTTCGTAGTTTTCGAGCTTGCGCCAATAGATATGCCGGTCCTGTTCAAACAGCCCGGTAAACTTAAGCCTGTCAGCCTTCGATAAGGGATTTACGAGGAAATACTTATATAGCCTTTCTGCCGTAAGCTGTTTCACTTCTGTCTGTATGCCACGAAGAAGCTGCCTCCTGTCACTGTCGTCATGAAGAGAAAAAGCAGGCACATCAAGCTCCATTATGATATTTTCAACAGCTATATCGCAGGACAGATCCCATTTATCTTCTTCCAACTTATCATAATTAAACGAGTGGTTAAAAACACAGTGAAGCAGTGAATGCAGCAGCATGCGCGTCACCGCATTCCCATCTTCAAGACAGGCCCTGAGCAGATGAGGGCTGTCATAATAAAAATGCTCTCCATCAGTCGCTACTCCGAATAATCCGGTCTTTTCCTCTGTACGGAGTCTCCCCAGTGCAACATCCATAAAACGCATATTTACTATTATAGTATCAGATGCCAGATGAAGCAGCTCTGAAGCTTTCTGTGAAATCTGTTTGTCTCTATCCAATCAATAACCCCCATACAATACTGTTCTTTATTACCCGGGTATCTAATAACAGAAAAGCAGATGTCCCTTACATCTGCTTCCCATCATCCTGGTATAGATCCCGTTCTCAAAAGGATCCCCTCACCCTTAGAGAACGATCACTGTATTTAATATCCGCGCTCCTCGAAATTATTCTGATACCTCTGCAGCTGTATCACAATGATCGAAAGCACGAACAAAACACCGAATACAACGCTCATGGTCTCTGCGAACGGGTTCGCATGCACCATGCATATCAGCAGCCCTATCACCAAAGCTAATCCGCAGATCTCGCTTCCCTTCATGATAAGCCGTATAGTCTGACCCGATAATCTCATTATCTCTCTCCCCCCTGAGCCTTTATATTTCTTATATAACGCTCAAAAAACCCTCATAAGCCTTTGTAAGCATTTCTTCAATTTCATCCTGCTGCATGCTTACACGATTACTCGTCACCAATGTGGCAACACCATGTGTGAACATCCACACCATCCTGAACACTTCCTTCTTCTTATCAGAGCTTAGCTTTTCAGTCTTTGGAAGTTTCTCCAACAGCTCTTTGCAGTCCCCCTGCTGAAGGAATTCATGGATATCGCCGGTATCA
>JAFXVI010000100.1 GCA_017524595.1 Lachnospiraceae bacterium
GCTCTCGGAAACAAACACCTTATCATCAGGTACATACTTTCTTAATCTGCCTGTTGTTTCCAGCTTAATTGAAAAATCCTTAAGGTTCCTGTTATTAACTCCTATAATCCTTGGCTCTATCTTAAGAGACCTCTCGATCTCATACTCATCATGTGTTTCAACGAGAACATCAAGCCCCAGTTCACGAGCAAGAGAATAGAAGTCCTTAAGCCTTGTATCATCAAGTATTGCAGCTATAAGCAGGATCGCATCTGCCCCTATAACCTTAGCCTCATAAAACTGGTACTCATCTATCATGAAATCCTTTCGAAGTATCGGGAGCTTTGACCTTTCTCTTATCATCTTAAGATAATCCACATTTCCATTGAAATGATCTTCTTCCGTGAGGCATGATATCGCGTCTACCGAATCATTATACTCATCTATTCTGTCTGCCAGATCTATTTTCTCATTTATCTGCCCAAGGCTGGGTGAAGCCTTTTTAAACTCACCTATTATAGATATCTCCGGTTTCTTAAGGCTATCAAAAAACAAATCTGTACCCCTCGTACTTTCCTTCACTGCTTCTTCTGCCAGTCTTATCATTTCTGAAGACGATATCCTTGCTTTATGCTCCTTAAGACGTATCTTCTTATCTTCAACTATTTTTTCAAGTATCATCATTACCCCCTGTTGCAATAAAAGAAGCCAATCACTTCTCGTTCTTTTCTGACAAAATAAAAAACCTGCATTTGACCTTTGAAAGATCAAATGCAGGGACAGGATCCAATTCCTGCGGTGCCACCCCGCTTGATGTATCAAACATCCACTCAGTGCGTACCATCATACGCTGATCATTATTACGGATGATCGCTCCGTCTCACATACTCTGAATAAGACCAATGATCCCATTCATTTCCGATCGCCCTTGGAAGTCCATTCAGCAGCTGCATTTCCTGCCACAATCTCACCGTCTGCGGCTCTCTGTATGAAAAGAGGCAATGCCTACTCACTCTTCTTCAACGGTTTAAATACATATAACACTATATGAGCATGATTGTCAACAACTTTTAAAGGATTTTATCGAATTGATTTCTCCTTTCCGTAGATAATCTCATCTTCTCCTTAAGCGCATCCTCATCTTCATTTTTGATATAATCCCTTATATCTGTAAGTTCCTGTATAAACGCATCCATTTCACCCAACAGTGCATCTTTATTCATAAAGAACAGTTCGCTCCACATGTTTTCATTTATCCGTGCTATACGTGTAAGATCCCTGAATGAATCTCCTGTATAATCTGCTATCGCCGGATCATCATGACAGGTCATCAGTGACACGGCTATGCAATGTGTAAGCTGAGATACATACGCTATCATCCTGTCATGTTCGCCGGGCGACAGGATAGATACCTTCCTGCATCCAAGTATCTGTCCCAGATTTCTGCACCATTCTATTGCTTCCACAGTATTTCTGTCAGTCGGTACTACGATATAGTTAGCATCTCTGAATATCCTGTCATCAGCATTCTCTACGCCGGACAGTTCCCGACCCGCCATAGGATGTGCAGCAATGAACTCTACATCATCTCTTAATATGTCCTGTATATCATATACGATATTTCCCTTGATACCGGTCACATCTGTGATTATTATACCGGGTTTAAACATTGACTGATTATCCCTTATCCAATCACAGATTATCCTTGGATACAGTGCAAATATGATCGTGTCGGCTTCTGAAATAAGATCTCTTTCGGGTCTGCTTAAGCCTTCATCTATTATGCCTTTATCGATTGCATATCTTACAGACTCCGTATTCATATCAATAGCACTCACATAATAACCAAGCCTTTTAAGAGCCATAGCATAACTGCCGCCCATCAGACCCAGTCCCACAATAAGGATTTTCCTCTTATTTATCCATTCCATGCGCATCCTCCACATAATTCTTCAAAATATCAACAGCTTCAAGATACCCATTGACACCATGACCTGATATTGTCCTGACACATGCTTTCCTGATGTAACTTATCTGTCTGAAATCCTCACGTTCATCCACATTGGAAATATGAACTTCTACAGCAGGAACGGATACCGCCTTAAGCGCATCCAGTATTGCTATGCTCGTATGTGTATAGGCTCCGGGATTTATTACTATTCCATCTACTTTTTTATAACAATCCTGGATCATATCCACAAGATCTCCCTCATGATTGCTCTGCATGACTTCGACCTGGATTTCATTTTTCTGTGCATGATCCTTTATCATGTCTTCAAGATCATTATATGTTGTGCGACCGTATACATCCGGCTCCCTGATCCCGAGCATATTTATATTGGGACCGTTTATTACTCTTATTCTCATACTTCTGTACCTTTCCGGCTTATCATAAGCCTGATTGGAATCCTCGCTTTTTTGTTTTGAATTTTCATACGATTATTCCCCTACATTATCTTTTGTTTTATAATCCTGGTGTTTAAGCTTTTTAAAAAATATATATGCCGCTGCAGCTCCGGGAATAAACGCCACAACATATGATAGCGGCTGGGCCTCCTGAATTCCGGCAATACCTCTTGTTTTGGCAAGTATAAGCAATAGTGGTATGAAAATGAGCCCGTTTCTTAACATAGATAACAAAGAGGCGGCGAGTCTCTGGCCTGTGCATTGCATCAGCATCTCAGTATTCATACACAATGGAAGGAATAACACGGCTATACACTGAAGCCTGAGCGCCCTGACCGCAATATTGGTGACATCCGGATCATCACGTAGCAGTTTTATAAAGTAAGGTGCTTTTATATAAAGAATCGTGCCCAGGACTATCATAAGACCTTCACCAAGCAGCACACTGAATCTGAAACCTTCTTTAAGCCTGTCATAACGCTTTGCACCATATGAAAAACCGCATACCGGCTGAAAACCCTGGCCTACCCCGATCGCCACGGAAAACATAAAGAAAAACAGACGAGATACGATACTCATACCGGCGACAGCCGCATCGCCATAAACGGAAGCTTCCGTATTAAGTATTATGGTAGTTATGCTTCCAAGTCCCTGTCTTAAAAGACTGGGGCATCCTGTTGCTATGATATCACCTATATCATAAGCATTAAAGTGCACATTTGCTATTGCGAGCCTGCATTGCGTCTGCCCTTTTAAAAAAGGAACAAGCAGTATTGCAAAACCTATAACCTGTGATAACGCTGTTGACAATCCTGCACCGGCAATTCCCATATTAAGTCCAAACATAAATATCATATCACCGATTATATTGATGATCGCACCACTAAACAGGCCTACCATCCCGTATAGCGCCTTGCCTTCGTATCTTAATATATTATTGACTGTAAAGCTGCTTACCATAAAAGGAGAAGTCAGAAGGATAAAGGTTATATAAGTTCTCGCGTAAGGCGCGATCGTCGAAGTACTGCCAAGAAACATTATAATAGGATCAAGAAACAGATAACAGATCAAAGCAGCCACTATGGCGATCATAAATGACAGGGCAAAGGCAGTTGAAGCTATAACGGAAGCCCTGGCCGCATCCTTATCGCCAAGCCTGCGTGATATGATACTACCGGAGCCCTGTCCAAATGTAAAGCCTATAGCCTGCAGTATAGACATGAAACCAAAGACGATCCCAACAGCCCCGCTTGCACTGGTACCTAACCTTCCTACGAAAGCCGTGTCCACTACATTATACAGATTTGTCACCATCATACTTAAGACAGTAGGGATCGCAAGACTGATGATAAGCTTTGGAACCGGCATGTTCATCATTTTATCATATTGATTTTTATACTTGCCCTTCGTGATCTTTTCCTCTTTTCTTGACACAAAATTCGTTTCCAGCATTATCAGCATAAGCCTTTGGAAGCTAAAGTGCAAGTTCACATATAATAAATACCCTCCCGTGACAAGCGAGAGGGTATTTCACCATTTCATATGATATGATTTCAGTTTCCGGCCATCTGTGCTGCAACCTCAGCCGCAAAATCCTCATTCTTCTTCTCCATTCCTTCACCAACTTCGAAACGGATGAATCTGGCAATCTTAAGTTCCTTGTTAACGGACTCAAGATATTTGGCAACTGTCTGCTTTCCATCTTCTGCCTTAACGTATACCTGATCCATAAGGCAGATCTCCTTAAGATGCTTGGAAATACGTCCTTCAACAAGACCGCTGAAGATCTTATTGTCCATATATTTATCCTTGTTTTCCATAGCAAGACCTGCAAGCTTCTGCTTAGCTTCTTCAGAGAGGAAATTGAACAGATACTTATCGTTCTTCTTCTCTTTAAGTATTGCGGCATCCTCAGCAGAAAACAGATTATCTGCTTCTACCTTATCAAAGAGCTCATTAAGAATGGGCTTGGGAAGTGAAGCGGGATCGTTGAGCGCACTGTCTATAGTGATCTCTTTCTCTTTGGCCAATTCTGCTTCAGAAATATCTGACTTCTCACAGTACTGAGGACTCATGGCAGCAACCTGCATTGCAATATTGGTAAGTGCTTCCTTCACTGAATCATCACTTGCTCCGGCACCTGCAACAATAACGCCGATCCTTCCACCACCATGAATATATGTAGCAACACAGTCAGCTTCAACTCTTTCAAAACGCCTTACTGACAACTTCTCACCAATCTTGGCCGTCTTCTCTACAAGCAGATCATTAAGACCATCCTTCTCAAGAAGAGACGCAACATCCTCTCCGTTCTTACCACCGTTAAGCCCCGAAGCAAGTGCTGTGTCTGCCACTTTCTGTACAAATTCCTGAAATACCTCATTCTTAGCAACAAAATCAGTTTCCGAATTAACTTCTGCTACAACAGCAGTATTACCATCACAGGCTATACGGCAGATACCCTCTGCAGCTATCCTGCTTGCCTTCTTCTCCATCTTGGCAGCACCGCTCTTTCTTAAGAACTCAATTGCTGCATCCATATCTCCATCGGTCTCGTTAAGAGCCTTCTTACAATCCATCATACCTGCTCCGGTCATTTCACGAAGTTCCTTGACCATCGCCGCTGTAATATTAGCCATTTATGATTCCTCCTGTATTATTCCTTATCTAAATAATTAACAAATCTATCTTATTATGCTTCCTCAGCTGCCGCCACTTCTTCAATATCCTCAGGTTCTTTCTCTTCTGTCGCATTAGCCGCCTCTGCCATATCTGCATTATCACCTGACATTTCCTCGCCCTGATGAGCTTCGATAACTGCATCTGCCATCTTGGAAACGATGAGCTTAACAGCTCTTATCGCATCGTCATTACCCGGGATCACATAATCAAGCTCTTCAGGATCGCAGTTAGTATCACAGATACCGATAAGGGTTACTCCAAGAGCATGTGCTTCCTGAACACAGATCCTCTCCTTCTTGGGATCAACAACAAAGATAGCATCCGGGATCTTCTTCATTTCCTTTATACCGCCAAGGTTCCTCTCGAGCTTCTCCCACTCCTTCTTGAGTGCGATAACTTCCTTCTTGGGAAGAACATCGAACGTTCCGTCCTCAGACATTCTCTCGATGTCTTTAAGCCTCTTGATACGGCTCTGAATAGTCTTGAAATTGGTAAGCATACCGCCCAACCATCTCTCATTAACATAGAACATACCGCAGCGCTCAGCCTCAACCTTAACAGCATCCTGCGCTTGCTTCTTGGTACCTACAAACAGTATCGTACCTCCCTGCTCAGCAATTGATGCTACTGCATTGTACGCATCATCCACCATACCAACCGACTTCTGAAGATCGATGATATAGATACCGTTTCTCTCGGTATAAATGTAAGGAGCCATCTTAGGGTTCCATCTTCTGGTCTGGTGTCCGAAATGAACACCCGCTTCAAGCAACTGCTTCATTGAAATAACGCTCATTTTCTCTACCTCCGTTTGGTTAAATCTTCCGTCTGCTTCCCAAATTCAGGCCACCCGAGCAAGGCACCGGCCTGTTTATCCGCAAACGTGCTTTTTAGGGCATAAATGCCCAACAACTTTAATAATATAACACATAAAAAGCTACTAATCAAGCTATTTCTCATTGGGACACGGGGACGGTTCTTTTGTCCCAAATATTACTCAGTTAGAACTTCCTGTATGAGTACTCTTTCGTCCATAGGATATTTAACACCCTTTATCTCCTGGTAGTCTTCATGCCCTTTGCCCGCCAGAACTATTATATCTCCGGGTTGTCCGTTTTTAATAACATATCTTATCGCTTCTTTTCTATCAGGTATGGAAATGTGTTTGCCTGAAGTCTTTGATATGCCTGTCTCTATATCCCTGATAATATCCAATGGTTCCTCAAAACGCGGGTTATCTGAAGTTATTACGGTAAGATCGGCAAGCTTCCCAGACACTTCCCCCATCTCAAATCTTCTTAGCTTTGACCTGTTGCCGCCGCAGCCAAACAAACATACAAGACGTTTGGGATTATATTGCTTAAGCGTTGTAAGCAGGCTCTCAAGAGCCATCGCATTATGTGCATAATCTATCATAAGAGTAAAATCATCCGATACCTTTACCATTTCTATGCGTCCCTTTACTCTGGCTTCCTTAAGCGCTTTTAAAATATCATCTTCACTGATGTCAAAATGTCTGCAAACCGCTATGGCGCATAACGAGTTATATACGCTGAATATACCCGGAAGATCTGCGGATGCTTTCATGCTAATAAGCCCCTCTGTCCTGAATGAAACACCAAGATATCCCCGTCCGGTAACGAATTCAATATCCTTTGCAACTATATCAAGTCCTTCATTAAGACCATATTTTTCAACCATACAGGTGTGGTTCTTAAGGATATCATCAACATGCTTATCATCACCGTTAAGTATTCCAACCCTGCACTGTCTGAACAACATACTCTTGCATGACATGTAATGGTCAAAATCCTTATGTTCATTGGGGCCGATATGATCAGGTTCGATATTTGTAAATATGCCAAGTTCATAATCAATGGCCGCACAACGATGAAGCATCAGACCCTGTGATGATACCTCCATTACAACCGCATCAAGCCCCGCATCCACCATGCGTTTTAAATATTCCTGCAATACATAAGATTCGGGAGTTGTGTTATCAGCATGTATATGCGTATCATCAATGATAACTTCTATTGTTCCGATAAGACCAACCTTATATCCGGCGTTTTCAAATATACTTTTGA
>JAFXVI010000101.1 GCA_017524595.1 Lachnospiraceae bacterium
ACATGAGTAGAATTAGCGGCGATGAGCCGGTTTATATGAAATTATATAAAAAACTGCGCGGAGATATTGTTGCGGGCGTTTATGCTTACGGCAGCAAGCTTCCATCGAAGAGGGTGCTGGCGGATGAGTCAGGCGTCAGCGTGATCACGGTCGAGCACACTTACGAGCTTCTGGTTGATGAAGGCTATATAGAGGCCAGAGAAAGAAGCGGATACTATGTCAGCTTTAGGAAGGATAACTGGTTTACGTCAGTCGGGAATGATGACAGGCAGGGGATGCCTGTTAAAGAGGCGGAGGATGGAATTGCAGGTGATATACCGGAAACCTCTCCAAAAGCTGTCGCCAGATTTCCTTTTTCTGTGCTCAGCAAGACTATGCGGCGTGTTATTTCAGAATACAGTGAGGAGATAATGCAGAAGTCTCCGAATGCCGGGCTTACAGAGCTTCGCACGGCCTTAAAGAAATACCTTGCAAGAAACCGCGGTATATATGTTGAGATAAACCAGATAATAATCGGATCCGGATCGGAGTACCTTTACGGAATGATAGTCGAACTTCTCGGACGTGATAAAAAATACGCAATAGAGAAGCCGTCTTATAAAAAAATTGAAGAGGTTTACATGGCACTGGAGCTGAACTATGAGCAGCTAGGCCTTGTTAAAGATGGTATAGACAGCAGGGCACTTTCGGAGACTGATGCAGATGTCCTTCACACAACTCCTTTCAGAAGCTTTCCGAGTGGAGTTACCGCTTCTGCATCAAAGAGACATGAATACATCAGCTGGGCTGACAGACCGGACAGATTCATCATTGAGGATGATTTTGAATCTGAGTTTTCTGTTTCGGCAAAGCCTGTGGATACGCTCTTCAATATGTCTGAAAATGATAACGTTATTTATATGAATACCTTTTCGAGAACTATTTCTCCGGCTCTGCGTGTCGGTTATATGGTTCTCCCGAAGAGGCTTGCAGCTGTATTTCAGGAGAGGGTAGGATTTTATTCCTGCACCGTTCCGACCTTTGAACAGATGGTTCTTACAGAACTACTTAACAGTGGCGACTTTGAGAGAAATATCAACCGTATCCGAAGGAGTATGAGAGCGGCGAAGGGGACAAAATAATGTCTGAGGAGTATAACCGGATTTGTATATAAATAGTTTATAAACTGAGTCGCTGACGTAAAATGGCGTTAGAATTGCGATGCAGGAAACGATAAAAAAGAACAGTACGATAGGAAAATGCAATTATAGTATTGATATAAAAATAGAGCTTAAGAAAAAGGTGGCAACATGGAAAAAGAAGTAAGTCGTGACAAAAAAATAATTAAAACAAGTATCATAGGAATAGTGACAAATGCGGCACTGGCATCCTTCAAGGCAGTGGTCGGACTCCTGTCCAACTCCATCGCAATCGTAATGGACGCGGTCAACAACCTGTCGGATGCAGCAAGCTCAGTCATTACGATCGTGGGAACTAAGCTTGCCGGAAAGCAGGCGGACAGAAAGCATCCTTTCGGATACGGAAGGATCGAATATCTTTCAGCGATGCTCATATCAATGCTCGTACTCTATGCCGGAGTCACAGCTTGTGTTGAGTCGGTTAAGAAGATAATCCATCCTGCAACACCGGACTATTCGGCTATCACACTTATCATAGTAGCAGTAGCTGTTGTGGTTAAGATAGTGCTTGGCAGATACGTGAAAGGCGTTGGCGAGAAGGTCAACTCGGATTCGCTTGTAAACTCAGGCGAGGACGCAATGCTTGATTCTGTTATTTCCGCATCGACACTTCTTGCGGCTGCGATCTACCTTATTTTCGACATTTCGCTTGAGGCTTATCTTGGCGTTATCATCGCACTTGTTATTATCAAGTCGGGACTTGAAATGCTCAGCGACACGCTGTCAAAGATCCTGGGTGAGATGGCTGATGCACAGCTTGCAAATGACATCAAGGCGACCATCAGAAGCTTTCCGGATGTCAGCGGTGCGTATGATCTGATACTGCACAACTACGGGCCGGATTCCTACAATGGATCGGTTCACGTGACTGTTCCGGATACGATGTCGATGGACGAGCTGGACAGACTCACAAGGAAAATACAGAATGAAGTGTACCAGAAATATAATGTTCTCCTCACGGCCGTCGGTATTTATTCACACAATACGCAGGATCAGGATGCAATCAATATAAGAGAGAATGTTTCGAGAATTGCGACATCATTTGAAAATGTTAAGCAGATGCATGGCTTCTATATCGACAAGGAAGAGAAGAGTATGCGTTTTGATATAGTTGTGAGCTTTGATGAGAAGCAGCGTGGCGACCTGTATAGTCAGGTGCGTGAGGCGGTTGAGAAGGAGTATCCGGACTATACGATACAGTTCAATATGGATATGGATTTTTCGTGATACGTGTATACAGACAGGAAAACTCTTCTATGGGATTTGATCAATAAAATAATGATTGCGGTATGTTATTAGATGATGGTGTATTGATGTTGAATTAAATACATGGATGAGTCAATTGATATGTTGGCATGTGTTTATAGTTGCATATATCTATGCGAGAGTATTTAGGTGATACGAGAAATGAATGATGGTGGATGGGAAAACAGAATAGAGATAGTGCGTCCTGAGGATATCGAGAAGAGAAGCTTCGAGATAATCAGGGAAGAGCTGACGGCTATGGGTATAACTCTGCCTGAAGAAGAGGATAAGATAATCAGAAGATGCATTCATACGAGTGCGGATTTCGATTATGCGAGGACTCTTAAGTTTTCGGAAAATGCAGCAGCCATCTGCAGGAAGCTTATTATAAACGGTGCAAATATAATCACTGACACAAATATGGCGAAGGCAGGAATAAATGAGAAGAAGCTTTCGGCATTTGGCGGACAGGTTTATTGCTTCATGGCGGATCCGGATGTTGCGAGAGAAGCTAAGGAAAGAGGCGTTACGAGAGCAACGGTCAGTATGGAAAGGGCGGCTAAGCTTCCGGGGAAGAAGATATTTGCAGTTGGAAATGCGCCGACCGCGCTTATCAAGCTTCATGAGCTTATCACTAACGGCAGTTTCAGACCGGATTTTATTATCGGTGTTCCGGTTGGGTTTGTGAACGTTGAAGCGGCCAAGGAGCTCATCATGAGGGCGGACGTTCCTTATATCGTGAATGCTGGACGGAAGGGCGGCAGCAATATTGCGGCGGCTATCTGTAATGCACTTTTGTATGATCTGAGGTACGGATTCACGACCGGAAGCTGCGCGGCGGCTGCGTCAAAGGCGGCGGCTTACATGCTGCTTTCAGGCCATGAAAAAAAGAAAATTACTATAGAAACTCCGAAGGGGATTCCTTATGAGACGGAGATCCTTGATATAAAGAGGGATGAA
>JAFXVI010000102.1 GCA_017524595.1 Lachnospiraceae bacterium
ATTGCATCGCTGGCGTTTGTAAATAATGATCTGGAGGTAGCGTCTAACAATCTTCTTAATAACGACCGTATCATCATAGAGGATCACCGGCTGTACGATGATCACTTCACGCTGAAGCTTGAAGGTGATGATATTGAGTACGACGCCATATATGCAATGAACAGTGAGGGTAATGCTGTCTTCCCGGATGAGATAGACTATGAGAACAGCCTGGTATCTTTTCCATACAATAGCGAAGAGCTGACCATACATATTTCGGACAAACAGGGGCACACTCTTGACGCCGTATTGTCGGGAACGTTGAATAAGAAATGAATACAGTACTTCATCATAATAAGAAACAATTGCATATTTTCCCTCTGCTGCTTTTGCTGGCTTTGATATTTTCAGGCTGCAGTAAGGAGATACCACCGTCACAGCGCGAGACCGAGGTAAAGGTTGACGGGAATCCGCAGCCTTGGTCGAATGACTTTACCATACTTATGCCTGTATTAAACGAAGATAAGACTTATGGTAATGAGTATGTATCGCTGGATACATCAAACAGCGGTGACGGTTATTTCTATATTAAATACACCGGTGATAATCAGAAGGTCAAGCTCCAGATCTACTCGGATACAAGTATCACATATACCTATAATATCCAGCCCGGCGTTGACACCGTAATCCCGCTTTCGCAGGGAGACGGCACCTATTCCCTGACTGCTTATGAGAACATACAGGACAACGAATATGCCATGGTATATGCCGAGGAACTACCCGTGACGCTCAACAATGAACTTTCGCCCTTCCTTTATCCCAACCAGTATGTTAAGTTCACTGAAGAATCGGATACCACCGCTCTTGCAAAACAGCTCACCGACGGCTGCTCTAACGAGCTTGAGGCGGTCGGTAAGGTATATGATTATATGGTAAAGAACATCACCTACGATTATGACAAGGCCGAGAACGTACAGCCCGGCTATCTTCCCGACGTTGATGAGATACTGGCCAAAAAGACCGGCATCTGCTTTGATTACTCAGCAGTCATGGCGGCAATGTTAAGAAGCGTTGGTATCCCGACCCGTATGGAGATAGGCTACTCAGGTGATGCCTATCACGCCTGGGTCAGCGTATATACGAAGGATCAGGGGTGGATCAATGACATCATCCAGTTTGACGGATCACAGTGGTCACTTATGGATCCCACCTTTGATGCAAACAGCGCGGACAGCTCCAAAAGTGACTTCTCCAAGCTTATTGGGAGCGGCGGCAAGGGCAAGAAGGCAAGCTATACGACGATGTATAATTACTAATTTCATTATAAAGATCATGAGGAGGGATAAACCCATGAGCGAGAAAAAGAAGAAAAAGCTGAATTATGAGGAGCTGGCCCTGTTCTGTGAACAGTTCGCCATGACATTGGACGCCGGACTCAATCACATGGACGGCATAAACGTCATGCTTGAAGACGCCATGTCTGAAGAGGGCAAGGAAATCCTCGAAGTGATACTGGAAGGGCTTCACGCAGGTCTTCGACTAAATGAGTCAATGGAGAGTGCGGGCGTTTTTCCCAAGTACTGTCTGGACATGATAAGGATTGGCGAAACCTCCGGTAAGCTCGATGAAGTTATGCACTCCCTTTCCTTCCACTATACAAGGGAACAGAACATCTCCGAAGGTATCAAGAACTCGCTCAAATACCCCTTCATTATAATTGGTATGATGTTCATTGTCATCCTCGTGCTCGTGATCAAGGTCCTTCCGATCTTCAATCAGGTATTTATCCAGCTCGGTTCCGAAATGACCGGTTTTTCCAAGGGTATGATGCAGTTTGGAAATATGGTCGGAACGTATTCAGTCGTATTTATCAGCATTCTGGTAGTCCTTATCGGACTTTACTGGTTCTTCTTAAGAACTGACAACGGTCGCGCCAGGTTTGCTGCATTCTGTTCCAGGTTTTTCCTTACCAAAGGCCTGTATGAGAAGATCGCGGTAGGACGTTTTGCCAGTGGAATGGCACTTACATTAAACGCAGGGCTGCGTCCCGAAGAAAGCCTTGAAATGGTCGCCACCATGGTGGATAACGAAACGGTTTCAGACAAGATAAAGAACTGTCTTGAACTTGTAAGGCGTGGCAACAGCTTCTCGGCATCCCTCGTCGACGCAGGGATCTTCAATAACCTTTACTCAAGGATGATAGCCGTCAGCGGCAAATCAGGCACTGTTGACAAAGCTCTTGAAAAGATAGCCAACAAGTATGATGAAGAGGTGGATACAAGGATAACCAACATAATCTCCATACTGGAACCCACCCTTGTCATTGTGTTCTCGATAATAGTATGTATGATTCTGCTCTCTGTCATGATGCCGCTTATGAGCATAATGACTTCGATAGGATGATTCTGTAAGGACAGGAACCATGAACCGATTTACACGCCTTGATCTTAAAACTAGAATACTGGCCAGGATCAATTATTCGATGGTCATCTTTGCTGCCATAATCATCTTCTTCATAGTTGCGATAACCCGTTTTTCAGGCGACCGTGCAGCCAACCAGAAGGAGATACTGACTGACGCCCTTAACCGTGACATAGTTCACTGCTATTCGATCGAAGGGATGTATCCGCCGTCGCTTGAATATATCGAGGAGCATTACGGTCTTTCCTATGACCACGAACGCTTTATAATAGATTACGAGTCGATAGCCAGCAACCTTATGCCTAACGTGACTGTTATCGAAAAGGAGCCTGAAGAATGAACCTCTTAAAGCGCCAAAAGTCAATAGTGGATGTCATCTTCATGATAACGGTATTCGGCGTATTCATGCTGTCTGCCCTCTTTGTCGTGCTGTTCGGAGCAAAGATATACAAAAAGACAGCGCATGATATGAGCATCAACTTCAATTCACGTACCGCTCTTGCTTACGTTACCGAGAAGATGCACCAGCATGACAGGCGGGGCGGCGTGGATATAACGATAGACGAAGGGAAGCCGGTACTTAAGCTCACTCAGTTTGTTAACAGCGATGAATACTGCACATATTTATATGAATATGAAGGTCATCTAAAGGAGCTTACCGCCAAGGGAGATGTGGGACTCGTTAAGAGCGCCGGCAAGAACATCTTAAGCATCAGCAGCTTTACCGCAAATAAGGAAACGGATTCCCTCTACCGCTTCAATATAGTGGATGAAGAAGGAAATGAAACGCAGTTTTATGTTTCATTATACAGTTATTCAGACACGGAACAATAAATAGACCATAAGATCCTTCAGCTAAAGGAGACAGGATATGAATAATGCAGGAAGGTCCAGAACCTCACTGTTTTTAATGGAAATGATAGTAACAGTGCTGTTTTTCTCACTGGCAAGCGCCGTATGCGTTCAGTGTTTTGTAAATGCGCATGTGATAGGCCGGGAAACGCAGGAACTCAACCACGCTGTTGCTCTGGCTACAGGATATGCTGAGGTAATGCGTGGGACCGACGGAGACATAGACAGCATCATTGCCATTTATCCCGAAGCTGTCAAAGGCGACGATTCGTTTTTTGAAGTATTCTATGACGAAAACTTCATACCCTGCGACAGCGACAGCGCATCATACGTTGGAGACGTTACGCTGATTCCCAACGGCGCTATACAGAATATGAACATTAAGATAGCAAGGCTTAATGATAACAGTATCATATATGAACTTGATGCAACCAAGTACATGAACACTCCCGGAGGTTGACAGGTAATCATGAACAAGAAATTCCGCGGCGGCGTGAACGTGGGCACCAGCTCGGTTCTGGTATCTTTCGTGCTGCTATGCATGGTCAGTTTTGCTGCACTCGCATATCTCAGTGCCCATTCCGATTACACCCTGAGCATGCAGACGGCACAGAGAACAACCGAATACTATGAAGCCAACAGGATAGCCGAACTATATATGGCCAATATCGAGGGCCTGTTAAGCAAGCATGTTAAGACATGCCGCAACGCCGGCGACTATTACTCCTCGATAGGCGCCCTGTTTGACGATAATGACTCTGTGTTCGTAAGCGAAGAGGAAATCCGCGACAACCCGGTAACTTTAAGCTATACCGTTCCTATAAACGATACACTTGAACTTAATGTTACACTTAAGGCGCATTATCCTGATGAAGATGATCATTCGATATTTACGATAGAGGGATGGAACACTTCAGTAATAAATTGATTGGAGGGATATATATGTCAATAGTAGACACTTTATCAACCATTACAGCACAGGGGACGTCCGACATCTTCATAGTTGCCGGCCGTGAACTGACTTACAAGCTGCATGGAAGAATGTATACGATCGGAGAAAGCAGGCTGATGCCGGGCGACTGTGCACAGCTCATTTCGGAAATATATGCCCTGGCTGACAACAGGGAAATGACAAGGCTCACGGAAAACGGCGATGATGACTTTTCATTTGCGATAAAGGGCGTTGCCCGTTTCCGTATTAACGCCTATAAACAGCGTGGTTCCTTATCCGCGGTCATCAGGGTCATAACATTCCATATACCTCAGCCAGACGAACTGGGAATACCCGAGAAGATAATAACTCTTTCAGAAAAAAAGAAGGGACTTGTTCTTATCACAGGACCTGCCGGCAGCGGAAAATCAACCACCCTTGCATGTATGGTCGATCATATCAATTCAACAAGGGAATCGCACATAATCACGCTTGAAGATCCTCTTGAGTACCTTCATCCCCATAAGAAGAGTATCGTAAGCCAGAGGGAAGTCATATCGGATACCGATAGTTACCTTACTGCCCTGAGAGCCTCTCTTCGTCAGAGCCCTGACGTTATCCTCCTTGGCGAGATGCGTGACTCTGACACGATAAGCGTTGCAATGACGGCTGCAGAGACCGGACATCTGGTGCTTTCAACCCTTCATACCGTCGGCGCGGCAAATACCATAGAGCGTATCATCGATGCTTTCCCGCCCAATCAGCAGCATCAGATATACATCCAGCTGTCCATGGTCCTTCAGGCGGTTGTATCACAGCAGCTCCTGCCTACGGTTGACGGCAAGATCGTTCCGGCGTTTGAGATCATGACCCTCAATCCCGCCATCCGTACAAATATCAGGGAAAAGAAGATACAGAGTATAGACAGTGTTATCGATACCTCTTCGCAGGAAGGCATGATCTCGATGAACACAAGTCTCTTAAATCTCCTTAAAGAAGGGAAGATATCCGAGAAGACAGCTTTTGCTTTCACCACCAATGCCGAGAACCTTACGAACAAGATATATTACGCCAATAAGAATTCCGCCGATGCACCTGCTCAGGCGGCAAAACCCGAGAAGAGAGGCATCCTCTGGTAGATTCATAATAATTGGCAAACTAAAAACACTATGATATTATATAAATGTCCGGCGCCAACCGGATATCTATATAAAATAAATACAGAATAGGAGAATACCATTATGATGAAACTTGTACTCATAAGACACGGAGAGAGCGAATGGAACAAGCTCAACCTGTTCACAGGATGGACCGATGTTGATCTTTCCGACAAGGGCCGCGAAGAAGCAAAGAACGCAGGCAAGATACTCAAAGAAGAAGGTTATGATTTTGATGTATGCTACACCTCGTATCTTAAGCGCGCCATCCATACACTCAATATAGCTCTTGATGAGATGGACAGGGCATGGCTTCCGGTAGTTAAGTCATGGAAGCTTAATGAGCGTCACTACGGTGCACTTCAGGGACTTAACAAGTCAGAAACCGCCGAGAAGTACGGTGAGGATCAGGTAAAGATATGGAGACGTTCATTCGATGTAAAGCCCCCTGCACTTGAAGAGAGTGATGACAGGAGCGCTACCAAAATGGAGATGTTCCGCGATGTGGATAAGAAGGATCTTCCCGCTCATGAGAGTCTTGAGACAACTATCGAGCGAGTTATCCCTTACTTTAACGATGTTATCAAGAAGGATATGGAAGCAGGCAAGCGTGTTGTGATAGCTGCTCACGGCAATTCATTAAGGGCTCTTGTTAAGTATTTCGATGACCTTTCTAGTGATGAGATCATCGGTGTTAACATCCCTACGGCAGTTCCGCTCGTATACGAATTCGATGATAACTTCAAGGTTATAAAGCATTATTACCTTGGCGATCAGGAAGCTCTTAAGGCTAAGATGGATGCAGTTGCAAACCAGGGAAAGGCAAAATAAGATAACCGGATCTTAAAGCAGAGATAAATAAAGCGGGCACCTAAGGGTGCCCGCTTTATTACATTTCTATTACTCTACTACATCTTCAACTGCTTCTTCAAACACTTCTTCTTCATCAATGGCTTCTTCATCTATGATATCGTCATCATCGATGATCTCCGGTTCTTCTGGCTCCGGTATGTCTACCTTTGATGCATCAGCAATGCTTGTATCCAGCATAACCTCGCGATATCTCCTCATACCTGTTCCCGCAGGGATCAGCTTACCGATAATGACATTTTCCTTAAGTCCGATAAGCGGATCTACCTTGCCTTTTATGGCAGCTTCTGTCAGTACCTTCGTGGTCTCCTGGAAGGAAGCGGCCGACATAAACGAATTAGTTGCAAGAGATGCCTTGGTGATACCGAGTATTATCTGATTTCCTTCCGCAGGCTGCTTGCCCTCAGCAACAAGTGCTGCATTTATGTCTTCAAGTTCCAGAGCATCCACAAGAGTTCCCGGCAGGAAATCGGAATCGCCGTTATTCTCTATACGGACTTTCTTAAGCATCTGACGGACTATAACCTCAATATGCTTATCGTTTATCTCAACACCCTGGAGTCTGTATACCCTCTGAACTTCGCGGAGCATGTAATCCTGTACCGACCTTATACCCTTGATCTTAAGGATATCATGAGGATTAACGCTACCATCAGTAAGTTCATCACCGGCTTCGATCATCTGACCCTCAGGATCCTCTGTGATCTTGGTCCTCGAACCGTAAGGTATAAGATAGGTCTTGATCTCGCCCGTCTCCTCGTTGGTAACTACTATTTCCTTCTTCTTCTTTGTATCCTTGATAACAGCCTTACCTGCGATCTCTGATATGATCGCAAGTCCCTTAGGCTTACGTGCCTCAAACAACTCCTCGACACGGGGAAGACCCTGTGTGATATCATCACCGGCAACACCACCTGTGTGGAAGGTACGCATCGTAAGCTGTGTACCGGGCTCACCGATCGACTGTGCTGCTATGATACCTACAGCCTCACCAACCTGTACGGCTTCACCTGTGGCCATGTTCGCTCCGTAACACTTCGCACATATTCCGTTATGGCAACGGCAGGTAAGTATGGTTCTTATCTTTACGCCTTCCGACAGCAGCTTGCCGTCATCATCCGTAGCCGTAAACAGAACGCCCTTGCTGTCAACGCCCTCTTCAAGAACTCTCTCGGCACGTCTGGGATTGATCATATGATTCTTCTTGACAAGAACCTCGCCCTTTTCATTCTTGATATCTTCACATGCATAACGACCGAGTATACGGTCCTTGAGCTGCTCTATTGTCTCCTTGCCGTCCTTGAATGCCCTTACATACATACCCGGAAGCTCGTCAGCACCTTCACAGCAATCGCTCTCGCGGATTATAAGCTCCTGTGATACGTCAACAAGACGTCTTGTCAGGTATCCTGAGTCGGCTGTACGAAGAGCTGTATCCGACAGACCCTTACGTGCGCCATGAGCTGACATGAAGTACTCCAGAACGTCCAGACCTTCACGGAAATTGGACTTTATCGGAAGCTCGATAGTACGTCCAGTTGTATCCGCCATAAGTCCACGCATACCGGCCAACTGCTTGATCTGCTGGTTGGAACCACGGGCTCCTGAATCTGCCATCATGAAGATGTTATTATATTTATCAAGACCATCCAGAAGCACCTTCGTAAGCGCCTCATCGGTCTCATGCCATGTCTGGATAACTCCTCTGTAACGTTCCTCTTCTGTAATAAGACCTCTTCTGTAATTCTGGGTTATCACATCAACTGTATCCTGAGCCTGAGCCAGCATTTCGGCCTTCCTTGCAGGAACCGTCATATCCGAGATGGAAACCGTCATTGCTGCCTGTGTCGAATACTTGTAACCCATTGCCTTTATATGATCGAGCACCTCGGCAGTCCTTGTTGCGCCATGCGTATTGATGACTTTTTCAAGTATTGCCTTAAGATGCTTCTTGCCTACATGGAAATCTATCTCCAATGCGAGCATGCTCTCAGGATCATTCTCATCACGCTTGATAAAGCCAAGATCCTGCGGAAGTATCTCATTAAAGATAAGACGTCCCAGAGTGGTACTGATTATACCTGTTACCTTTTCTCCGTTTGTGAGCGTCCTCTCCATCCTGACATTTATCTTCTGATGCAGCGTTATCTCACCATTCTCGTATGCGAGCAACGCCTGGTTCATTGAGTTGAAATATCTGCCAAGGATATCAACCATCTCACAGACGATCCATCTGTCACGCTCCGGATCGATATTAACCCTTATCAGTGTATCGCGCTCAACAGCCGCAGTCTTGATAGAATCAATTGACTTTCCTGCCTTTACAGCCTTCGCTTTGGCTTCCTGATATGAGTCGAATGCCTTAACGGCTGCTTCTATAAATGAAGAACGGATCTTTTCCATTTTGGCCTTTTCAGCCGGATCAGAAGCTGCTGCTTCCTTAAGTTCCCTGATCGCAGCTCCGGCTTTCTTAGCTTCCTCTTCCTTGGCAGGGAAGCTGATAGCAGCTTCACCCTTAAAGTCAGGATCCTTGGACAGATCTCTCATCTTCTCCATCGTAAGATAATAGATTCCAAGAACCATATCCTGTGAAGGTACCGCAACCGGACCACCATCAGAAGGCTTTAACAGGTTATTGGGTGAGAGCAGCAGGAAGCGGCACTCAGCCTGAGCTTCCACGGAAAGCGGAAGATGCACGGCCATCTGGTCACCGTCAAAGTCAGCATTATATGCAGTACATACAAGCGGATGAAGCTTTATTGCCTTACCTTCTACCAGTATGGGCTCAAACGCCTGAATACCAAGCCTGTGAAGTGTAGGTGCACGGTTAAGCATAACCGGATGCTCCTTGATAACATCCTCGAGCACATCCCATACCTCAGGACGGAGACGCTCAACCATCTTCTTGGCATTCTTTATATTATGAGAAGTTCCATTGGCTACAAGCTCCTTCATAACGAAAGGCTTGAACAGCTCAATAGCCATCTCCTTGGGAAGTCCGCACTGATAGATCTTAAGCTCGGGACCAACGACGATAACTGAACGTCCGGAATAGTCAACACGCTTTCCAAGCAGGTTCTGCCTGAAACGTCCGGACTTACCCTTAAGCATGTCTGACAGGGACTTGAGCGCCCTGTTACCGGGACCCGTAACCGGACGTCCTCTCCTTCCGTTATCGATAAGAGCATCTACAGCTTCCTGAAGCATTCTCTTCTCGTTACGGACGATGATATCGGGTGCACCGAGTTCGAGCAGCCTTTTTAAACGATTGTTTCTGTTTATTATCCTTCTGTACAGATCATTAAGATCCGATGTTGCAAAACGTCCGCCATCAAGCTGTACCATGGGACGAAGATCAGGCGGGATTACCGGAATGGCATCCATTATCATCCACTCAGGCTTGTTACCCGAACCACGGAAGGCCTCAACCACCTCAAGCCTCTTGATTATCTTGGCACGCTTCTGACCGGCTGATTCCTTAAGCGCTTCCTTAAGTTCATTACTCTCGGCATCAAGATCTATGGACATAAGAAGCTCCTTGACAGCCTCAGCTCCCATACCTACACGGAACTTGCTTCCATGAGTAGCCCTTGCATCCTGATATTCCTTCTCCGAAAGTACCTGCTTATACTTAAGCTCTGTATCACCGGGATCAAGCACGATATAGTTGGCAAAATACAGCACCTTCTCCAATGTCCTTGGTGAAAGGTCAAGGATCAGTCCCATACGGCTCGGGATACCCTTGAAATACCATATATGAGATACAGGCGCCGCCAGTTCGATGTGACCCATACGCTCCCTGCGGACATTGGCCTTTGTAACCTCAACACCGCAGCGGTCACAGATAACGCCCTTATAGCGTATCTTCTTATACTTACCGCAATGACATTCCCAGTCCTTGCTGGGACCAAATATCTTCTCACAGAACAGACCGTCCTTCTCGGGCTTAAGTGTTCTGTAGTTGATAGTCTCAGGTTTCTTGACCTCTCCCCTTGACCATTCTCTTATTCTTTCAGGTGAAGCCAGTCCGATCCTTATCGCATCAAAGGTTATGGGCTGGTATCCTTCTTTAATCATATCCGGCATTTTGATCTCCTCCAAAAAAATATGATCAGTCATCAAAGCTTTCATCAAAATCTTCTTCTGTGTAGCTGTCTTCCTCAACATTTACCAGTTCTTCGTTATCGTCGAATTCCTGTGTTGTGTAACCGCTGCCCGCAAAAGATTCCTTATTCCTGTAGCCTCTCGAATCTCCCTCTATTACCGAACGAAGATCTGTATCAGCATAATCGGTTGATTCCACTATCTCAACCTCTGTATTATCATCTCTCAAAACTCTCATATCGAGTCCAAGTGACTGGAGCTCTCTTAAGAGAACCTTGAAGGATTCAGGAATACCTGCTTCAGGTATGTTCTCTCCCTTGATGATAGCTTCATAGGTCTTGACACGTCCGACAACATCATCGGACTTAACCGTAAGTATTTCCTGAAGTGTATATGATGCACCGTATGCTTCCAGCGCCCATACTTCCATCTCACCGAAACGCTGTCCGCCAAACTGTGCCTTACCACCGAGCGGCTGCTGTGTTACCAGTGAATAAGGTCCTGTCGAACGTGCATGTATCTTATCGTCTACCAGATGATGCAGCTTAAGATAATGCATGTGTCCTATTGTAACCGGATTATCGAAATATTCACCGGTACGTCCGTCACGAAGCCTTACCTTACCGTCACGGCTTATCGGAACGCCCTTCCAAAGAGCACGATGCTCCCTGTTCTCTGACAGGTAATCCATTACTTCCGGCAGGAGTTCATTCTTATGCTTCTTCGAGAATTCCTCCCACTCAAGATTTACATAGTCATTGGCAAGCTCGAGCGTATCCTGTATATCATTCTCGTTTGCTCCGTCAAAGACAGGCGTTGCAACATTGAATCCAAGTGCCTTTGCTGCCAGTGAAAGATGTATCTCAAGGACCTGACCGATATTCATACGTGAAGGAACGCCAAGGGGATTCAGCACGATATCAACCGGGCGACCGTTGGGAAGATACGGCATATCCTCAACCGGAAGCACCCTTGAAACAACACCCTTGTTACCATGACGACCGGCCATCTTATCACCGACCGATATCTTTCTCTTCTGAGCTATGTATATACGAACGGATTCATTCACTCCCGGAGGAAGCTCATCCCCGTTCTCTCTTGTAAATATCTTGGCATCAACGACAATACCATATTCTCCGTGAGGAACTTTAAGAGATGTATCCCTGACTTCCCTTGCCTTCTCACCAAAGATCGCACGAAGAAGCCTTTCCTCTGCCGTAAGTTCGGTCTCACCCTTGGGAGTAACCTTACCGACAAGGATATCTCCGGCACGGACTTCAGCACCTATCCTTATGATGCCGCGCTCGTCAAGATCCTTAAGTGCATCTTCACCGACGCCCGGAACATCACGGGTTATCTCCTCGGGACCAAGCTTCGTATCCCTGGCTTCTGCTTCATGCTCTTCTATATGAACAGATGTATATATATCTTCCTGTACCAGTCTCTCACTAAGGAGAACTGCATCCTCGTAGTTATAACCTTCCCAGGTCATGAAAGCGATCAGAGGATTCTTACCGAGCGCCATCTCGCCGTTATGGGTTGACGGACCGTCAGCTATAACCTGGCCTGCCTCGATATGCTCGCCCTTGCTTACTATGGGCTTCTGATTATAGCAGTTGCTCTGGTTGGAACGCATGAACTTGGTCAGATGATATACTTCTTTCGTTCCGTCATCATTAGTCACGGTTATCTCATCAGAAACAGCACGATCGACCGTTCCGGATTTCTTCGCAACAACACATACGCCCGAATCCACAGCTGCCTTGGGTTCCATTCCTGTTCCGACTACCGGCTCCTCGGTAACCAGAAGCGGAACTGCCTGACGCTGCATGTTCGAACCCATAAGAGCACGGTTGGCATCATCATTCTCAAGGAACGGGATCAGGGCTGTAGCAACAGAGAACACCATCTTGGGAGATACGTCCATGTAGTCAAACATAGACTTGTCATACTCCTGCGTCTCCTCTCTGTAACGACCGGATACCGAATTCCTTACGAAATGTCCTTCATCATCCAACGGCTCATTAGCCTGGGCAACATGATAATTATCTTCTTCATCCGCCGTCATGTATACAACTTCATCCATGACCACCGGATTCTCTGGATCAGAATGATCTATCTTCCTGTAAGGCGCCTCAACAAAACCGTATTCATTGATCCTTGCATAACATGCAAGCGAATTGATAAGACCGATGTTAGGACCTTCAGGCGTTTCAATAGGACACATCCTGCCATAGTGTGAATAATGAACGTCGCGGACCTCGAATCCGGCACGGTCTCTTGACAGACCGCCGGGACCCAGTGCCGAAAGACGTCTCTTATGTGTCAGCTCACCAAGAGGGTTGTTCTGATCCATGAACTGTGACAGCTGCGATGATCCGAAGAATTCCTTGACTGCAGCAGTAACAGGCTTGATGTTGATAAGCTGCTGGGGAGATATACCCTCAAGATCCTGCGTTGTCATCCTCTCGCGTACAACTCTCTCAAGCCTTGAGAGACCTATACGGTACTGATTCTGAAGAAGCTCGCCGACTGCCCTGATACGACGGTTGCCAAGATGATCGATATCGTCATCCTTGCCTATGCCATATTCAAGATGCATATTATAGTTAATGGAAGCGAGTATGTCTTCCTTGGTTATATGCTTGGGTATAAGATCATGCACGCTGCGCTGGATAGCTTCTCCCAGTGCTTCCGCATCTTCCGAATACTCTTCAAGTATCTGCTTAAGTACCGGATAGTATACCGGCTCGGTGATCCCGAGATCCCTGGGATTGCACTCAACGAAATTCGTGATGTCTACCATCATATTGGAAAGGATCTTAACATTCCTCTCCTCTGTCTGTATATATACTGAAGGAACAGCCGAATTCTGGATCCTGTCGGCCAGTTCTATATCTACCTTTGTTCCTGCTTCGGCCAGTATCTCGCCCGTATTTGTATCTATGACATCCTCAGCCAGTACATGACCGCGGATACGGTTCCTGAACGAAAGCTTCTTATTGAACTTATAACGTCCCACCTTGGCCAGATCATATCTTCTGGCATCAAAGAACATTGCGTTTATAAGGCTCTCCGCACTCTCAACGGTAAGGGGCTCACCGGGACGTATCTTCCTGTAAAGTTCAAGAAGACCTTCCTGATAATTGGTAGCCGAATCCTTGCCAAATGAAGCAAGTATCTTGGGCTCATCACCAAACAGCTCAAGTATCTCCTCATTCGTTCCTATTCCAAGTGAACGGATAAGTACCGTAACAGGTACCTTCCTTGTCCTGTCTACGCGCACGAAGAACACATCATTGGAATCCGTTTCATATTCCAACCATGCGCCTCTGTTGGGGATCACAGTCGATGCAAACAATCTCTTTCCGAACTTATCATGGCTAATTGCATAATAAATACCGGGAGAACGAACCAGCTGGCTGACTATAACACGCTCAGCTCCGTTAATAACAAAGGTACCGGTCTCGGTCATAAGCGGAAGATCACCCATGAATATCTCATGCTCTATGATCCTGTCATCCTGCTTGTTGTAAAGCCTTACCCTGACCTTAAGGGGAGCCGCATATGTAGCATCTCTCTCCTTGCACTCTTCGATAGAATACTTGACGTCATCTTCACACAGCACAAAATCAACAAATTCAAGGCTGAGATGATCGCTGTAATCCGTTATCGGAGAAATGTCATCGAAGACTTCCTTCAGGCCTTCTTCCAGAAACCAGCGGTAGGAATCCTTCTGAACCTCGATAAGATTGGGCATTTCCAGAACTTCTTTACGCTTTGAATAACTCATGCGCGAAGTCTTGCCAACGCTTACCGGACGTATCCTGTTCTTTTCCATTGACGTATTCACCCCATTTTATATTAGTCGTATACCGCAGAACCGCTGTAATTCGGGCAAAATCACCCTTCCACCCGCCTTATGGGCATAAATAAAGAGCCCATGATTCCACAATAACGCATTATCCATAGTATCACAGACTCTTTATCTAAGTCAAGAATATTTTTAATTTATTCAGGACAGAATATGTTATTTAAGTGTAACCTTTGCGCCCTCAGCCTCGAGCTTAGCCTTAAGGTCATCAGCCTCTTCCTTGGAAGCCTGCTCCTTAACCATCTTGGGAGCGCTGTCAACAAGATCCTTAGCTTCCTTAAGTCCAAGACCGGTAGCTTCACGAACAACCTTGATAACCTTAACCTTGTTAGGACCAACCTCTGTAAGCTCTACATCAAACTCGGTCTTCTCCTCTGCTGCTGCACCTGCGTCACCGCCTGCTGCTGCTGCAACTACAACGCCTGCTGCTGCTGATACGCCGAACTCTTCTTCACAAGCCTTAACGAGATCGTTAAGCTCAAGTACGGTTAACTCTTTAATAGCATCAATGATTTCTGCTGTTGATAACTTAGCCATATTTTTTTCCTCCAATAATTTATAAAATCGTGTTTCTTCCTAAAATAATGTGTCAGGCATTACTCCTCAGTCTTTTCTTCGGGAGCTGCTTCTTCAGTTGCTGCAGGCGCTTCTGCTGTTTCTTCTGCAGGAGCTGCTGCTTCAGCGGGTGCTGCTTCCTCTGCAGGTGCTGCTTCTTCTGCAGGTGCTGCTTCTTCTGCAGGTGCCTCTTCCTTCACGGGAGCTTCACACTCGGATGCGCCGCCTTTCTCAGCTAACTGTTTCATGACGCGTGCAAAGTTCGCGATCGGTGACTGGATAGAACCAAGCAGCTTGCTGAGAAGCTCTTCCCTTGAAGGAATGGTTGCTATAGATCCGATGCCCTTAGCGTCATAATAAACACCTTCCACAACTCCGCCCTTAAGCTCAAGAGCAGGTGCGGTCTTGGCAAACTTCGCAAGTACCCTTGCAGGAGCCGTTGCATCTTCTTTGGATATAGCAACAGCGCTGGGACCTTCAAGCAAAGGAGCGAGGGCTTCAAAATCAGTTCCCTTAAATGCAAAGTTCATCATTGTGTTCTTGTAAACCTTGTAGGTGATTCCCGATTCCCTTAACTGCTTACGAAGCTGTGTATCCTGCTCAACAGTCAGGCCACGGTAATCAACCAAAACGACTGACTGTGCGCCGTTAATATTCTCGGCGATCTCGTTAATTACAGGTTTCTTAAGTTCAACCTTAGCCATTTCTTTACCTCCTTTTTTAATGTTATACCGAATAAAGAGGAAACAAAAAACTCTTCCCGAAGATACGGAAAGAGGATATGATCACATAACTCTCTGATTCTCCTCGGCAGGCGATACGCTTACGCCTTACGGCACCTGCTGTCTTCGGCATGGTCAGACGACCTTGTACAGAATATCACGCGTAAACTTATGTGTCAAGCCATTTTTATCGAAAAAACTCTTCGTTATGCTTGTACAAAACCGGCTTATTTTATAAAATCATATATTAGAAGTGTTCGTATCGCTTCATATAGTAAGTACGGGAGTATAAAGGGGATATAAATGGGGATAATATCTAATTCGGTTTCCAAGGACAGTGTAAGGATCAAATACATGATAGGCCGCTACAGGGAGATAAAGAAGTCTCTCCCCAAGGGTACCATATGTCCCAAACAGATCGGACATCAGACATACTATTATCTTAAATACAGGGATGGCGAACGGATCGTTTCAGATTATATCCATAAAGAAGATCTTGAAAACCTTACTGAGCTCATCGAGCACAGGAAGCACGCAGAGCTTATGATCCGTTCACTCAATAATGAACTGAAGACGGCTAAGAAACTGTTAAGGAGCCGCTAACAGATATTTCTACCAATGATCACTAGCCATCACTGTAAATAAAAGAAGGAACAGAATATGAACAAGGAAAGCTACCGCGTTATACGTATACTGCTCATTCCCAAGGTCGTCGGACTGATCGCGGAAGAATTTGGCTGGGATGAGATCAAGGCATGTACCGCCTTCTACAATTCCAAACTCAATGAACAGCTTGAGCAGGACGAGAACGATCTGTGGACATACAGTGAATACAAGCTCCTCGACCTGTTTCGCAAGGAGATAATCCAATGACCAGGGAAGGTAATTTTCTGACTTATTGTGTGGAACAATATAAATATGAAAAAAACATGAGCGGACGGCAGGTAATGGATCTGTTCTCAAAATTCGGCGTTCTTGAATATATCTATGGTTTCTGCGACCCGCTGCATGAAAACAAGGCCAAACACATAGTTGAGGACATCGATATCTATATAGAAGCATGCCGCCGCTGTAATTAAACAGCAGCGGCATATTTTAACGGATCTCCGTTCCGTTTACCGATGTTATCTTCCCATTCTTTACAACAAGAGCAGCCCTGTCTCCTGTCTTTAACGTATCCCATAAACCTTCATCAAGCTCTGTCGAATATGTCTTATCCTTATCGGTTGTAAAATCAGCCGTGTACACAGCGCTCCGGCCGCTTTCCCTTTCATTATCGGCAAGTTTCGTATCATCCCAATAAGGCTTATCATCTCCGCCCGAGGTTTCAAGCTTCTTCTCCGGCACCCAGCGTTCTATATCATAATAATACTTCGTCTGATATCTTGGAACGTCAACGTATACCGGCCGCTCCTCTTCCTCGGTATAATATTCCGTCCTGTATCTGGGTGTCTGCACGGTATTCTCCGTAAAGGTCCCGTCACCGTTATCCCTGTATTCCGTATGGGTATCATAACCGTCCTGAACCTGTCTTGACTTTTGGACTTCTACTGTTTCATAGTGGTCCAAAACATGGTCGTAATGATGAATCTCGTTCCTCTCATCAGTAACCCTTCCTCCGTCGGGTACATTCCAGTCAGATTCATTTACAGTCTTATATTCCTCAACATTTATAGTCCGCGACCATGCCTTGGCTGTTACGGATGCATCATAATTCCTTGGCCTGCATGCAAAGGCAATGATCGAAATAAGTACGGCAAGTCCGATAATGAGAGGAAGGAAACGCTTCATCCCCGATCTGTTCTCAGTCTGCTGCGGCTGCTGTTCTGCCTTTTTCTTTGCCGCCTTTTCTTCCTGCTTCTTAACATTTTCAAAATAATCCCCGCTGCTCTCTTCCCTGTCGGCGCCGCATCCTACGCACACTGCAGCGTCATATCTGTTAAGGGCGCCACAGTAACTGCAGGTCCAATCCGCGCCTTTGCCGTAATTGGCAGCCTTTTCTTTGTCTACATATTCTTTCTGTTCCTTTAAATAAAACTTCGTACCGGCATCCTGTGAATGTCCGCAGGCCGGACACCTCTTTTCAAGTCCGCTTATCCCTGTGTTTTTGCAATACGGGCAATCCCAGTATCCTACAACTATCTTATCCATTTCTTCCTCCGGTATTTGTCATGAGTTTATTTTTTCTTTTATATATCAGATCCGTTTTTAAATAATTGTTCCCGATGTCAGCGACTGTCATTCCCTGTGTGCAGTGATTATTGTATAACTGCTTGCATTGACAGTTATAATACATCCTTCAATATGTACATACCAGTTCTTTCCCTGCCTGTCAATTATCGCATTTTTATTAAGGATCCTTTCCTTGCACCATTTAACAACATCCAATATCACTGTTATATATCATTGTTATGTATCTATGTTATATAACATCTATATGTATCTTTGTTATATATTGTCGTTATATAACTACGTTACATTACATCGTTGTGTATCAATGTTATATATTGTTGTTATCTATCAAAAGCCTGTACAATGCAGGTTTTATCTGCATTTCCGCAAGCATTTCCGTAAGATCCGCAGGCAATCGTCCGTCTGATGCATCCTCACGTTTAACTGCGCGTATCAGTATATTCTTAGGAGTATGCTCCATATCAATGAACTCAAGAAGCTGAACATCATATCCGCATGAGCGGAGCAGCTCTGCTCTCACGCCATCGGTGATAAGCGCAGACATGCGTTCTTTGATGATGCCGTATTTTATGACCGGCTGCAAAAGCTTTGAATCTATCTGGCCGTTCACTTCATGCTGACAGCAGGGAACTGACAATATTACCTTCGCTCCCCACCTTACCGCATTATATAGGGCATAATCCGTTGCCGTATCGCAGGCATGCAGCGTCATCATAAGATCTATCCCTTTATCATCCGTACTGTCAGGTTCATACGAGGCTACATCATTACAGATAAACTCAAGCTTATCATACCCGTATCTATCTTTAAGATCATTGCATTTCTTTATTACATCTTCCTTAAGATCAAGCCCCGTGATCCTTATATCAAGCCCTCTGAGCTCCTTAAGATAATAATACACAGCAAAGGTAAGGTATGACTTTCCACAGCCAAAATCAAGAATATTCACTTCCCTGTCCGCAGGAAGCCTGTCGGCTATATCTGCAATAAATTCAAGGAATCTGTTTATCTGTTTATACTTATCATAACCGGACTTGACTATCCTGCCATCCCTGGTCATTAATCCTAGATCGATAAGAAATCCGACCGGCGTGCCTTCTTTTAATATATGATTTTTAGTCCGGTTATGTTCAAGATCCCGTCGAGGCCTCATTAAGCTGTTACCGGTCTTAAGGCTTACCTCACCCTTTCTGTTTACAAGTCCGGTCACCCTTACATCGGCAGTTGCGATCTCAATCTGTACATAATCCTTCTCCATAAGACCCATGACCCTGTCCGTAATGCCCGTCCTGTCATAATTCTTATGCAGTACCTGATCGCCCTTATAAGCAGTTTCCTGAAACATGAGCTGCCCCTTGATAAGCACCGGCCTCACTTTGATCTTTGATATCTGATTTTTCTTATCCCTCGGCCTGCTGATAACTATATAGTCAAGGTTTTCATCCGTATATTTTTTTATATGATCGCGAAGTTTATCCATAAATCCTCCGTGTATCCACACGTATCATTTCGCATATGTAAGGAACCGGTTCCCGTTGCTTGCGAACCATCCGCTAAGATCCTTCATCCCATTCTTTAAAAGCTTACCTTCCAGCGGATTATATATCACAAGAGTATTTTCATCATAACCTGTTATCAGCACCACCATATCATCCTCGACCATAGCCATCACAGGAATATCGTTACTTACATAATAAAGCATCGCATCAGTAGAACAGCCGGATAACGCTAACGGCACCCCGTCAGCCATGTTTTCCTTCATTATATCAAGAGGCGTCTGCCCTTCAGCCAAAAGAGCTACAGTATCCACATATATTCCATCGGTTTTTAAAAGTTCATCAAGGCATACTGACATGGCAGTTTTTTGCGAATTAATATACACCTCTTCACCTTCAGCAGACGAATCATCCGTAATATCCTGTGCAGCTTCCGGCGCCTGCGTTTCCGGACCCATGGTTTCTCCGCCCTGTGCACTTATCTTTGGAGTTTCTATTCCTTCGATCGTATACCGGTCCTTGCGATCGTCATTCTTCCATATATATCTGGAGTCCTTATTTG
>JAFXVI010000103.1 GCA_017524595.1 Lachnospiraceae bacterium
GCAGCTCGTAGCGGAATCGAACAAATTTGAACGGCGTGAGAGGGGAAGCAAAATTATTTTTGGAACTGTCAACCCGCATAAATGAAAGGAGAATGGACGATGCCTGCCACTGCTAACCCATTTTTATACCGTTGCTAACCCGTTGCTAACCCAAATGGGTTAGCTAAATTTTTCTGCTAACCCAATAGTTTGTAAGGCGAAAATCAACGGTACAAACGGGCGGACGGTGCAATCCGGCCAGCATTTTAAAGCATTTTAAAGGGTCTCAATTGACACGGAGAAATTCCCGGTGATAGCGCTCACGGCCGATGCGGTCTCCGGAGCGAGAGAAATGTTTTTAAATGAGGGCTTCAGCGATTATCTGACAAAGCCGATACAGATCAAGCAGCTTATCGAAATGTTCATAAAGTATCTTCCGGACGACAAGGTGATACCATCCGTTAGATGACTCGGCGTAAATATGTTAAATGAAACGATGCAAATCTGTAGAGCGCAACGATCCGGAGGTGTATAAACAAATAGAGATTAAATCATATAAAAAGTAACGGAATATCGCGGAAAATAAAACCCGGATATGTTCACTGAGATCGATCCGTATTCATTTGGGCGGAGAGGTAGAATTTCTCTCCACCAGGGTGGGGCGAATAAGATTCCAGCTTAATGAAACACCCTGTATGATCGAGTAAAGAGTATAATAACCTGATTTACCTATCATAAGCCGATCCTGTCTGATCGTGGTTAATGCAGGATTGGTAGCTGCCGATGCGGGAAGGTCATCGTAGCCGACCAGACTAATATCATCCGGTATACTTATGTTCAAAGCATTACAGGCGCGGATAACGCTGTATGCTATAATATCGCTTCCACACATAATGGCTGTGGCTCCGTTATTGATAAGGGAAAGAACCGTATCGGGATCCGCACCGGCACTGTAGCTGGAGGAAGCATAGAGCTCGGGAAGCAGAGAGAACCCGTGGGTCTTCATACTCCTTTTGAAGGCACTCAAACGAAATTCGGAGATCATTGAGGATTCATCTCCGCTTAGAAACGCAATCCTCTTATGTCCCTGTGATACAAGATGGGACACGGCCAATTCAATACCCTCGTCACTGTCGCTTCCTACGAAACCCACCATGGGATTACCGGTAAGATGATGATCAAAAAGTACGGTTGGAATGTGTGTGCCGCCAAAGAATGTCATCCATGGGTCGTCATATGCAAAACCGAGGATCAAAGCACCTGAAAACCCCTGACTGATCATGAAACGGTCATAAGTGTGACGCTCCTGGACGAGATGGCTTACCGGGATTACTTCAACAGCCCAGTTTTCATTAAATGCAGCCTGTTTAAAGCCAAGGATAATATCATATCCGAAATCATCCTCCAAGTAGTAATCCATATTTTCGATGAAAATACAAAGCTTCCTGTTTTCGGGTTTTGCCGCCCCCCGCTTGGTGTATCCCATCTCGGCCGCGGTGTCGAGTATCTGGTGACGCAACGCTTCGCTGATGTCTCTTGCACCGTTTAAGCCCTTGGAGACCGTACCGGTTGATATATTAAGTTTTTTTGCGATATCTTTTATGGTTGCCATATTATTTCCTTTATATATCAGTCAATAGTATAGAATACATAGCGAAAAAAATCAACTGGGAATTTTCGTAAAAAACGATCAAATAGAATGTTGACAAATGCGAATAAATAGAATAGTATACAGTTATAGCGAAACTTTACGAAACATATGGAATTATATTTGAACGGAGAGAGCATGGACCATTCCGCAATTTATCACAGAACATCCGAGCAGATGAGTTACTCTTTTTTAGATGATGAACTTGTTATCAATCTGAAGACGGGACATGATGTTAAGAAGGTTTACCTTATATACGGAGATCCGTATCAGGCGGGAATTGCCGGCGGGGCAGAGGACTGGATCGGCATGCGGGAGGAAGTGGTATATAAAAAGGAACTTAAGAATCACACCTGGTGGACGACTACCATAAGACCGGAATACAAAAGGTGCAAATACTATTTCGAGCTTCATGCCGCTGACGAGATCCTGTATTATTTTGAGGACGGATGCCTTACAAAAGAGCAGATGGAAGTTCCCGGAAAGATGCTCCAGTATTTTATAGTGCCATGGATGAATCCGGCAGATGTCAATCGCACGCCGGATTGGGTGAATGAAACGGTATGGTATCAGATCTTTCCCGATCGCTTCCGCAGAGGCAAAGACAGCAGGGAAGATGAGAATATCGTGCCGTGGCGTAAGGGCAGCGTAAGGAATGAGGAACGCTTCGGGGGAAATCTTAAGGGCATAATCGAGAAGCTGGATTATCTTAAGGATCTTGGGATAAACGGAATATATCTTACGCCCATCTGTATGGCGGAATCCAACCACAAGTATGATACATCGGACTATGAAACGATAGATCCTTCGTTCGGAAATGAATGGGATATGAAAAGCCTTGTGGATGAAGCGCACGCAAGGGGTATCAGGATCATGATGGACGGGGTTTTCAACCACAGCGGCGCGAATTTCCTTCCATGGATAGATGTGGTGGAGAAGGGACCGGATTCCCGGTATTTTGACTGGTTCATGGTGAACGAATGGCCGGTTGATCTGACGAAGAGTACGCGTGACGGACAGTTCTATTCATTTGCATTTTTTGCAAATATGCCGAAGCTCAACACGAATAATCCGGAAGTCATTGATTATATCGAAAAGGTATGTACCCAGTGGATAAGACGATATGATATTGACGGGATCCGTTTTGATGTCGGAAATGAAGTCAGTCACCGCCTGTTAAAGAGGCTGCGCAGGGTACTGAAGGAGCAAAAGAGTGATTTCTATCTGCTCGGTGAGATATGGCATGATGCGTCGCAATGGCTGTACGGAGATGAATATGATGCTGTCATGAACTATCCGCTGACAAGCGGTATCAATGATTTCTTTGTGGATCGTTCACTTACGAAAAAGGATTTCGCATACCGTGTGAACAGTTGTTATACAATGTATCAGCAGCAGACAAACAATGTTCTCTTCAACCTTCTGGATTCGCATGATACGGATCGGTTGATGACAAGGACAAAGGATCCGGATATCTTCATTCAGGAACTTGCGGCGCTGTTTACGATGCCCGGCAGTGTGTGCATGTTTTACGGAACGGAGATCGGCATGGAAGGCGGACATGATCCGGACTGCCGCAGGTGCATGCCATGGGATGAAGTGGACAAGGGGATCCACGACGATCTGACCGGGATGGTGCGGGCGTTGATCCGGTTAAGGCGGGAAGAGGCGACTTTTCGCAGTCTGTACTTCCATTTTCCGTGCGAGATCAGCACAATGAGATGTATAGAGTATATCAAGCTTGACAAAGAGGGCAGGAGGATCAAGGTACTGCTGAATGCTTCGGATGATCCGGTAAAGGTTCCGGAAGCGGATGATATCCTTTTTTCGAGGAGGTTTAAGGAAGGGGAGCTTGAGGCAAACGGAACACTGATATACAGGCTAAGATAACGACCGGTATATAATATAATAAAGGACATAATAAAGATTTTAACCCATAAACCATATTTACATGACAGGAGGAAACAGAGATGAAAAAGAAAGTATTGTCGTTACTGTTGGCATCGGCTATGATAAGCTCGCTTCTTGCAGGCTGCGGCGGAGCAGCCGCGGAACCTGCGCAGCCTGCGGCCGAAGAAACTGCGGAACCCGCCGCGGAAGATAAGGCAGAAGAAGCACCGGCTGCCGGAGAAGCCGAAGAGGAAAAGCCGAGTGCAACTGTCGGTGACGGCGGTTCGGGCGAGATCAAGGTATGGGTTGCGGATGCGGTTGTTGATTTTACCGCCAAACAGGTGGAGAAGTTCATGGCAGACAATCCGGATTATGCGGGATTCAAGGTTTCTGTTGAGGCTGTGGGTGAAGGTGATGCTGCCGGAAATATGATCACGGATGTTGAAGCGGGTGCTGATATCTACGCTTTTGCTCAGGATCAGATAGCGCGTCTTGTTGCAGCGGGTGCTCTTGAAACGGTTAATCCGGATGTGCTTGACGCGGTAAAGAGCGAGAATGACGAGGGCTCGATCAAAGCCGCCACAGTCGGAAATGAGCTGTATGCTTATCCGCTCACATCGGATAACGGATATTTCCTTTACTATGATAAGAGCGTAGTTAAGGATCCTTCGACTCTTGACGGAATCCTTGCTGACTGCGAGGCGGCAGGTAAGAATTTCTATATGGAGATAAATTCCGGTTGGTATCAGACGGCATTTTTCTTCGGAGCGGGATGTGATCTTTCATATGAAACAGATGATAACGGTAACTTCACTAAGGCAAATGTAACCTATGCATCGGATGAGGGTCTTGCTGCCCTTAAGGCAATGATCGGGCTGAGTGAATCAAAAGCATTCCAGAACGGCTCCGCCATGGGTGAGGCAACAAATGTGGGCGCTATAGTGGACGGAACATGGGACAGCGCAACGGCTCAGGAAGTATTCGGCGACAATTACGCCTGTGCCAAGCTGCCCACATTTAAGGATGGTAACGGAAAAGAACATCAGATGAGCGGTTTCGGCGGATTCAAGCTTCTCGGAGTTAAGCCTCAGACTGAGGATGCCAAGCTTGCAGCCTGTGATGCGCTGGCATACTACCTTGCGGGTGAGGAGGTTCAGCTTGCGAGATATAAGGAGGTAGGTTGGGGGCCTTCAAATATCAAGACTCAGGCTTCGAGTGATGTAAAGTCGGATGCTGCACTTTCGGCTCTTGCCGAACAGCTTCAGTATTCAATACCTCAGGGTCAGTACCCCGGCGATTACTGGACACTGTCTACTTCGCTTGGTGACAGCATAAGAAACGGCGAGCTTTCATCATACTCAAGTGATGACGATCTTATGGCCGCACTTCAGAAGTTCCAGGATACCTGCGAATCATACGCACAGTAATTATGTGATGAAGATCCGGCAAGAGAAACAGTCTTTTGCCGGATTTTTAACCGCAATTTTTTGGGAGGTTACATATGAAAGGTGACTTTAAAACCAGGCTCTCATTTCTGATCATGGGTATTGGGCAGATGATGAGGGGGCAGTGGATCAAGGGCTTTGCTTTTTTAATCACAGAGGTACTGTTCATAGTGTATATGATACGGTTTGGAGGTGTGTATTTATCCAAACTGCCGACACTCGGAACGGTGGAGACGCATAAGGAAGGCCGGAAGACGGTTTATGGTGATAATTCGTTTCTTATACTTTTATTCGGGATCCTTACCCTGATAGTCATAGCTGTCTTTGTTTTTCTTTGGTATCTGAACATTAAGGACAATCTGAAACAGGAGGAGCTTCTCAAGGCAGGCAAGACACTGCCCTCAAACAAAAAAGTGTTAAGCTCGCTCTTTGACGGACATTTTGACAAGACACTGCTTGCGATACCTGTAAGCGGCGTGTTCCTGTTTACCGTTGTACCCATCATATTTATGATATGCATCGCATTTACTAACTATGATGACAAACATCAGGCGCCAACGAATCTGTTTACATGGGTGGGACTTGACAATTTCAAAAACCTTTTGTCCTTCGGAACACAGGGCATGGCTCCGACATTTTTCAAGGTACTTGCATGGACGCTTGTATGGGCATTCTTTGCAACCTTTATTGACTATTTTCTCGGACTTGCGGTGGCTATACTGATAAACAAGAAAGAGGTAAAGCTTAAAAAGCTGTGGAGGACAATACTTGTACTTACAATAGCGGTTCCACAGTTTGTATCTTTGCTGTATGTAATGAAGCTGTTTGCAAATGACGGTCTTATAAACGGATACCTGCTGAAATGGGGGTTTATATCTTCGCCGATACAGTTCTGGGTTGATCCGATGCTCGCGCGCATTACGATAATCGTTGTAAACATTTGGATCGGAATCCCGTATCTTATGCTCATTGCAACGGGACTTCTGATGAACATACCGGCGGAACTGTATGAAAGCGCTAAGGTTGACGGGGCTACGGGATGGCAGATGTTTAAGAGCATAACACTTCCTTATATGTTATTTGTAACCGGACCTTTTCTCCTGACGCAGTTTACGAACAACCTTAATAACTTCAATGTTATTTATCTGCTTACACAGGGCAAACCACAGTCAATGAAGCTTGCAAATAAAGCAGGGTCAACGGATCTTCTGGTGACATGGCTGTATAAGATGACGGTCAACGATACAAACTACAAGATGGCTGCGGTACTCGGTATCATGGTCTTCATTGTAACTGCCGTGGTGACGATGGTCGTATATAACAGGCTGCCTTCTGTAAGGGACGAGGAGGGATTCCAATGAGCAAAACGGATAATAATAGCAGTATGAGCAGGAAAAAAACGGCAAATACAGTCTGGGCATACATTGTTCTGATAATGATCAGCATTATATGGCTGTTCCCTTTTGCCGGACTGTTGCTGCAGAGCTTCAGATCTTATGATCCCAAGGTCGAATACGGAGGTATGGTTGATTATCTTATTCCGAAGCATTTTTCGCTGGATAACTACAGATTTCTGTTTTCGGGTCAGACGAATTTCCTAAGATGGTATGGGAATACGCTGGTAATAGCAATATTTGTATCCATCTTGCAGACTATGATCATCCTTTGTGTAAGTTATGCGTTATCCAGGATGCGTTTTGCCGGTCGCGAGCTGCTCATGCGGTTCTGGCTGATATTGGGAATGTTCCCGGGCTTCCTTACAATGATCTGTCTGTACTTCCTGTTAAAGCAGTTTGGAATGACGCAGGCAGGAGCGGTTCCCGGACTTATCCTTGTTTCGGTAGCGAGCTCCGGCATGGGATACTATGTCTGCAAGGGGTATTTTGACACAATACCGAAGGCATTGGATGAGGCCGCAAGGATAGACGGCGCATCCCGAGCAAGGATCTTCTTTACCATGATCATACCGATGAGCAAGCCTATAATCATTTACACAGCACTTGTAGCGTTTATGGCCCCGTGGTGTGATTATATCTTTGCTTCATATGTGGCTTTCGGACATGATGAGAGCTACAATGTTGCGGTGGCGATGACAAGGTGGGTATGGACGAACGACTACCAGGGGTATTTCACGAGATTCTGCGCGGGCGGGATACTTATAGCGATTCCGGTTACGGTATTGTTCATGGCGCTTCAGAACTACTATGTTGAAGGTGTTACCGGCGGCGCGGTCAAAGGTTAATGCCATTAAGTATTGCGGAGGAGAATATGTTGGATTGGCTTAAAAAAGCGGTATTTTATGAGATTTATCCACAGTCGTTTTATGACAGTAATGCGGATGGGATAGGGGATTTCGAGGGTATTATAAGGAAGCTTGATTATATAAAGGAGCTGGGAGCAAATGCCCTGTGGATCAATCCGTGCTTCGATTCCCCTTTCAAGGATGCGGGATATGATGTTAGGGATTATAGGAAGACAGCTTCAAGATACGGCAGCAATGAAGATCTGTGTCGTCTTTTCGATGCTGCTCACGAGAAGGGGATCAGGGTTTTTCTTGATCTTGTTCCCGGGCATACATCGGAGGAGCATCCGTGGTTCCTTGAAAGCAGGAAGGCGGAGCAAAACGAGTATTCCGGCCGCTATATCTGGACGGATTGGTGGATAAAGGGCATAAAGGGGCATCCCTATATAGGCGGAGAAAGTGAGCGTAACGGAACCTACATGCTTAATTTCTTCAAATGCCAGCCGGCACTTAATTACGGTTTCCTTAATCCCGAAGAGCCCTGGCAGAAGGGTATGGACGATCCTGACTGTCTTAAGACGAGAGAAGCGGTCAAGGATGTTATACGCTTCTGGCTGTCGCTGGGATGCGACGGGTTCAGGGTTGATATGGCGGATTCCCTGGTAAAGGACGATGATGAAGAGAAGAGCGGAACCTGCAGGGTATGGCGGGATATTTTTGAGTCAGTGCGAAAGGATTATCCCGAAGCGGCATTTGTGGCGGAGTGGAACAACTCCCATCAGGCAATTATGGGTGCCGGTTTTGATATGGATTTTTTCTTAAACTGGAGAGGAAACGGATATAACTCACTGCTTCGTGATTATGAAACCCCGGGCGGGGATCACAGCTATTTTAAGGCAGACGGAAAGGGTGATATAACGCGGTTTCTGGATGAATATGTTCCGAGGCTTGAGGAGATAAAGGGAAGGGGATATATCTCTCTTATCAGTTGCAATCATGATACAACCCGTCCGCGGGAGAATCTTACCATACCGGAGCTTAAGGTTGCATACGCGACGCTCTTCACGCTTCCTGGCGTACCGTTTATGTATTACGGGGATGAAATAGGGATGAGATACTTGCCGGTAGCCACTAAGGAAGGCGGCTACACAAGGACCGGAAGCCGTACGCCCATGCAGTGGAACGGTGGGACCAACAGGGGATTTTCGGAAGCAGCAAAGGACGAGCTGTACCTTCCGGTGGATGAATCTGCTGATGCCCCGAATGTGGAAGATGCACTTAAAGATGAGGCTTCACTTCTTCATGTGGTGCGTGACATTTTCATGATGCGTGGGAGCGGGAGCGATTTTGATGCCGACAGTGATTTTAGCGTGCTTCTCGGGGAGAAGGGTAAGCCCTTCGTGTATGTAAGGGGTAATGCCATATGTGTGGTAAATCCTTCTGATGAGAGGATGTCAGCAGCGCTTAAGGAGTTTGCCGGTAAGAAGGCGGTATACCTGATAGGGACCGCAGATGTGGATGGCGACCGGCTTGAGATGGGGGCGGGGAGCTTTGTTATACTTAAGTGACAGCACTGCGGCGGTCGGCAGGCAGGAGAGATTGATGCTCAGGAGATGGGGAAGCAGAGTATGAAAAAACTGTTTACGGATAACTGGAGGTTTTTGAAAACATTACCGGATACGGATTATGATACCGTGATGAAGCACAGGGGTGATTTTGCGGATGTTTTGATCCCTCATGACTGGATGATAGATGATCCGCGAAGCTTCTATGAAGATGGGAACGGATGGTATCTTAACTCCTTTGAGGCTGTGGAGGGCAGGCGTTATACCTTCATATTTGACGGCATATATATGGACAGTATCGTCTATATAAACGGCAGGGAAGCCGATGAATGGAAGAGCGGATACACACAGTTTGTACTTGATGTGAGCCACCTTGTATCCCCCGGTGTCAATGAGATCTGTGTAGCGGCAAGATGCAGGTATCCGAGCGCAAGATGGTACACCGGAGCAGGTATTTACAGAAATGTGTGGCTGTGTGAATATGACGATGTATATATCCCCGAAAACGGGATATATACACATGCCGTGAAGTCGGGAAGGGATTATCTTCTGCATGTGACAGCAGAAGTTACAGGGAATGACGGCGGAAAGTATAAGATAAGCTGTGAGCTTAGTGACAGAAACGGGGAAAGGGTGCAGATCGTGTCTTTGGAAAGACACGGCGATACAGACATCACTCTTACCGTAAAGGAGCCGCAGGAGTGGAGCATAGAGGAACCGGTGCTCTATGATCTTGCAATCTCACTCCTTGATGATTCCGGCGCGGTTATGCAGACGGAGACGGTAAGGACAGGCTTCAGGGACATAAAGCTTGATCCCTATGAAGGTCTTTATCTTAATGATGAGCATTTAAAGCTTAACGGAGTATGCATCCATCACGATCTTGGCGCTCTGGGAGTGGCATTTAACAGATGTGCATTCAAAAGACGACTCAAGCAAATAAAGGCCATGGGGGCAAATGCCTTAAGGCTTGCACACAATGCCTTTGATCCGGCTGTATTGGAGCTTGCCGATGAGATGGGATTTCTTGTCATTTCGGAATCATTTGATATGTGGGAGCGGCCAAAGACGGAGTATGATTTTTCGAGGTTTTTTTCCGAATGGTATAAAAGGGATGTCGCAAGCTGGGTTAAGCGCGACAGGAATCATCCCTGTGTATTTATGTGGAGCATCGGCAACGAGATATATGATACGCATGCCGATGAAAGGGGGCTTGAGATAACGAAGCTTCTCCGGGATGAAGTAAGGCGCTATGATCCTGAAATAAATGCGTATGTGACCATTGCTTCGGATTATATGCCCTGGAAGAACGCGCAAAGGTGTGCTGAGGAGCTTGATGCGGTCGGATATAATTATGCCGAACGATGTTATGAGCAGCATCACAGAGAACATCCGGATTGGGTAATATATGGCAGTGAGACATATTCGCTCGTTCAGAGCAGAGGTATATATCATTTTCCTCTTGCCGAAACCATTATATCGGATTCTGATCTGCAGTGCTCGTCCCTTGGGAACTCTAATACGAGCTGGGGTGCAAAGAGCCTTGAATACTGCATCTGTACCGACAGGGATCTTAAGTTTTCGCTCGGACAGTTCATATGGACGGGCTACGATTATATAGGTGAGCCCACGCCTTATCATACGAAAAATTCATATTTTGGTCTTATAGATACGGCAGGCTTCTTTAAGGATGCTTATTATGTGTGGAAATCCGCCTGGGTAAAAATGAAGGAAGATCCTTTTGTGCACATTTTTCCGTATTGGGATTTTAACGAGGGTCAGAGGATAGATGTAAGAGTCGCGAGCAACGCACCCTTTGTTGAGCTTTTCTTAAACGGTAAAAGCCTTGGGAAGCAGAAGCTTGACCATGAAGAGGGAAGCGGTCAGCATATCATTGCGGATTACAGCGTAATATTTGAAAGGGGTGTGCTTGAAGCAAGGGCATATGATGAGAACGGGGAGGCTGTTGCTGCGGATGTAAAGAGATCCTTTGGCGAAACGTGCGGACTGGAGCTTAATACAGACGAAACATCGGATGCGGACGACCTTGTTTTTACAAGTATAACGGCAATAGATGAGAACGGCTTCGTAGTCGAGAATGCCAATGATCATGTCAAAGTTACGGTAAAGAACGGAACCCTTATCGGTTTTGACAACGGTGACAGCTCGGATTACGACAGTTATAAGTCGGACACACGGAGGCTGTTTTCCGGCAGGGCGCTGGTCATAGTTAAAAAAGCATACGAAGATATATTGCCCCGGATAGAAGCAGAACCGATGCCGTCTAATGATATAAGGGCTATACGCTTAACATCTGAGAACGTCAGGGAATTAAGCCCTGATAACAGGACGGTAACGGTTAAGGCGAGCGTGCTGCCGCAGGGGGCTGACGACAGCGGACTTATCTTCAGGGTGTTAAATAATAAAGGTGTAAAGACCAACATAGCAAAGGTTGAAGGAGAAGGCGCAAAAGCAGTCGTAACTGCTCTGGGAGACGGTGAATTCAGGGTAAGGTGCGAGGCGGATAACGGGGCGGATCATGCAAGGGTTATCTCGGAGCTTGAATTCAGCGCACAAGGTCTGGGAACCGCATTTTTAGATCCGTACGGATATATATATGCCGGTCTTTACAGCGGCTCTGAAGGAGAAGTATCTGCCGGAAATGAGCAGGGTATAGCGACGGGGCGGGACGGCATAACGGTTGTTACTTACGAAGGAATTGATTTTGGAGTTGATGGTTCGGATAAAATAACTGTCGATATATTTGCTCTGTCGGATGAACCTTATGATATTGAGATATGGAGGGGCGTTCCCGGAACTGAAACTGCGCAGCTTCTGGGAAGCATGGTATACCGCAAGAAGATGATCTGGAATGTATATCAGCCGGAAACCTGGGAGCTTGACAGAAGGCTTGCGGGTGTTAATACGATAAGCTTAAGGGTCAGGGATAAGATACATATAAAAGGTTTCTCATTTGAGAAACAGAACAGGGCATGGCACATTATCAGTGCTTCCGATGCCGGGTCGATATACGGTGACAGGTTCACGAAAAAGGATGATTTGGTAGAAGATATAGGCAATAATGTAACCCTGTCATTCGGG
Source organism: Lachnospiraceae bacterium (assembly GCA_017524595.1). GTDB lineage: Bacteria > Bacillota > Clostridia > Lachnospirales > Lachnospiraceae > UBA2868. The sequence continues at coordinate 11,872 of JAFXVI010000103.1, forward strand.
GAAATGGATTTTTCGCCCGGCAAAGCTTCCGGTATCATGTTATATGGAAGGGCAAAGGGCGGAACAAATACGATACATCTTCATCTGAAAAGTTCGGTGGATGGTACTGAAGTGACGGAGATACTTGAATTCTCCGAGAGCGTGGATTTAAAAGAGATGGACTTCCCTATATCCCCACGCTCGGGGAGATGGAGTGCTTCTTTCATTTTTCTTCCCGGAAGCAATTTCGACTTTGGATGGTTTAGGTTTGTCTGATATACTTTACGCGTTTGACTCTATCGCATATGAATGATCGTTAAAGTCGGCGGTCAGAGAGATACGGTGTGTTCCGTATTTCCATGTAAAGCATACCCTTCTTTCATCCTGTGTGACGGTTATGATGCTGTTGCTGTTAAAAGCGGGGTGTGTTTTACGAAGCCTGAGAAGACGGAGCTGTTCCTTTACGACGTCTTTTTTAAGCAATTTATCCGCCTGCTCTGTTGTAAGGTTCGTTCTGTTTATTTCCTTATGTCCGTTCTCGCCGGCTCTTGCAACCGCGTTATGGTCATTTTTGCCCGCGAACAGATCGAGATACCATACCTGCGGCTTGCCGGGCATGAACAGCTGTACGGCACGTGCGAACAACAGCTTCTTATCGCTTTCGCCCAGAGCGCTGTAATAGGTGGCATTGACCTGATAATACATGTTTTTCCTGCCGTGCAGATCCTTGACATAGCCTCCGCGTGACACGATGAGCTCTATAAGTTCTGCGATCTCATCTTCCGAAAGAAGCCCTTTTAAGTCAAGGAGCGGGATACCGTCGTGGCATCCTAACATGTTCACCGTTCTTATGCCTTTGTCTATGATCTCACCGGCCCATTTCACAAGATGTTCGGGGTTGTGATTCTCTATTGCATGGATAAGGAGACCCGGAAGGAAGAAATCGTAAGTCATATATCCCCTGGATGCAACCTTATATCATTTAAGAAGACTCTGTTAAAAGAACATGGAATAGATCTGAGCACTGCCAAGCTCAGGAAGATATTGATAACGGGTGGTTGTTTTAGCACAAAACGCAGCCGGGAAGTGGCAAGACTATATGAAAAGCTTGGTTCTATCAGTCTTGTGGCTAAAGAACTTGGCTTGACCACAGAACTTGTGACCATGTATCTTCCTTATAAAAAAGTAGTATATGATCTCGAGGAAAAGTCGGGGAATGCTAAGAGAGTTGAGAGGTGGAGAAATAAACAACGGCAGTTATGAATTGCCATTCTTGACATATAATGATGAAATTGATAAGTTCGGTAGGAAAAATGCAACCTGCAGGAAATGTAGAATTTCGGGAAGGAAGGAATAATAATGCACGACAGAAAAAGAATCTTAGTAACCGGTGGAGCAGGCTTTTTAGGCAGTCATCTGTGTGAGCGTCTTGTAAATGAAGGTAATGATGTCATATGCATGGATAACTTCAGGACTTCTGCCAAGAGAAATATCCGTCATCTTATGGATAATAACTATTTTGAGTTTATCCGGCATGATATCATAGAGCCCATATTTATCGAATGTGATCAGATATATAACCTGGCCTGCCCGGCATCACCCATCTGGTATCAACAGGATCCCATATATACAACAAAGACAAGTATTTACGGAGCATTCAACTGTCTTGGTATAGCCAAGAGGACAGGTGCAAGGATCCTGCAGACAAGCACGAGTGAAGTTTACGGTGATCCCGAGATGCATCCCCAGAAGGAGGAATACAGGGGAAACGTGAATCAGATAGGACCCAGAGCCTGCTATGATGAAGGAAAGAGAGTTGCAGAGACCTTATTCTTTGATTATCACAGGCAGCATAAGGTTGATATAAAGGTCATGAGGATATTTAATACCTACGGTCCCAGGATGGATATGGGTGACGGGCGTGTTGTAAGTAACTTCATAGTACAGGCTCTTAACGGGGATGACATTACGATTTACGGTGACGGCAGCCAGACAAGGAGCTTCTGTTATGTTGATGATCTGATCGAAGGCATGATAAGGCTCATGAACAGCCGGGATGGCTTCACCGGACCAGTAAATATCGGTAACCCGGGTGAATTTACAATAAAGGAGCTCGCGGAGAAGGTTATAGAGATGACGGACTCTAAATCAAAGATCATATACAAAGAACTGCCCGTTGATGATCCGACACAGAGGAAACCGGACATAAGCCTAGCCAGAAAGGAACTTGGCTGGGAGCCGAAGATCGCGCTTGAAGAAGGGCTTAAGAAAACAATAGAGTATTTTAAGGGCAGGATCAAAGAATTAGAAGAAATTGAGCAGAAATAGATATGAAAGATGATTACATACGTCAGGAAAAGAGAGACTTGAAGAAGAGAGTAGGTCGCTTCACAGGGATCTTGAGTATGATCGAAGGGAGCTTGCAGCATTAAGGGAGCACGTATATAGCCTTACGGAAGAAGCTGTTGATGATTCGGTGCCTCTGCAGGAAATGAAGGATTATCTTAATGAGCTTAAGATCATAATCATAGGCGGACACAGCAGCTGGGTAACAAAGATGAGATTGAATTTCCCGGACTGGGAGTATATAAGTGCTACACCTAACGGGACCATACCGGCATCTATAGTGGAGAATGCTGATTTTGTATATTTCTTTACGGATACGATCAGTCATGCGGCATATGCCTGCCTAAAAACGATCATACAAAGGCATTGATCCAGCGAGCTGCCAAAGAGTTATCAAATATATCATTAGCTCTCACGGCAACCCAGAAGGAAATGGATCGTCTTGCATCTACCTTGCCTGAGTATTCTGTTGTTCTGAACATGGGCGGTGTCGGAACAACACTCGGTCCTCAGATCATGGCAGAGATCGGGGATGTTCGCAGGTTTCCGAAGCGAGAGAACCTCATTGCTTTTGCCGGTGTCGATGCACCCCCGTATCAGTCGGGTAAGTTTGAAGCCAAGAGCCGTCATATCTCCAAGAGAGGATCCTCCGAGCTTCGAAAAAGCATGTTTCAGGTCATGGGATGTCTGTGTCAGCGCAAGATGGATAGTGATCCGGTATATCGTTTTGTAGCTCGTAAAAAAGCCGAAGGCAAACCTTATTACGTATATATGGTTGCCGGGTGTAATAAGTTCCTGCGTATATACTACGCTCGTGTAAAGGCATACTTAAACAGCCTCGAATTGCAGGCCTGACGGCCAGCGTTTTCATATATATTTAAGCTGGCTTTAAATGCGATTTGAGGACAGCTTTATTAAAGGCACACATTTTTACCTGTTAAGAATAGTGAAAGAAAGCGGGTTAAACCCCTTGACAACTTATTAGCGGGTTTTAATATAAACTGTTAGGGGAGATATGGTTTTGAAACCAATTACAAAAAATGAAATCGTAAATGCGCTGCATTCTGTAGATTTGACGAAAGGCCATACGGTAATGGTTCATACAGCATTATCTAAAATGGGCTATGTCTGTGGGGGGGCGCAGACCGTTATTGAGGCATTGATTGAAGTGGTTGGAGAAGACGGTACGATCATGATGCCGACACAATCCTGGAAGAATCTTGATCCCGAGGATGGAGTCCATTGGACCGTTCCGGAAGAATACTGGCAGATAATCCGCGATAACTGGCCGGCTTATGATAAGAGAATTACGCCAACAAATACCATGGGAGCTGTAGCTGAAGCGTTCCGTCAATGGCCGGGAACCCTGCGAAGCGACCATCCGGCAAGATCCGTTGCGGCATGGGGCAAACACGCAGAATATCTCGTTAATGATCATGACCTTTCCAATATTTTCGGAGAAGGCTCACCAATAGGAAAACTGTATGAACTGGATGGAGAAGTTTTGCTTATCGGTGTTGGTTATGATAAGAATACGTCTTTGCATCTTGCAGATGTCCGCGCTGATTATCCCGGCAAGCATAATAGCATAGAGCATAGTGCGATCATGGAAAGTGGTAAGCGCGTATGGAAAGAGTACGAGACGCTTTTTGTTGATGGTGAGGATTTTGACCAGATAGGAGAAGCCTTTGAACAGAGCAATGCTGTTAATAAAGCCATGATTGGAAATGCCGAACTACGCTTAATGAATCAAAAAAGACTTGTGGATTTTGCTGTTGACTGGATTCAGAAATATAGAAGAGGATGAAATGGACAAGATTGTCAGAGTAAACAGCGATGAATATGAAATTGTAAGGCTATTGGGGCACGGAAAGGGTGGATACTCCTATCTTGCGTTATCAAAGGGTAAAGAGGTCGTATTAAAGCAAATCCACCATGAACCGTGTGAGTACTATGCATTTGGCAACAAGATCGAAGCGGAAAAAAACGATTATAGAAGGTTGAAAGATGCAGGAATAAGAATTCCACTTATGCTTTCCCTTGATGAAGACTCTGAGAGGATTATTAAAGAATACATCGAGGGCCCAACCATTTTTGATATGGTACGCGACGAAATATCGGTCGAGCCCTATATTGCGCAGGTGCGTGAAATGGCGGATGCCGCAAAGAAAGCAGGCCTAAATATCGATTATTTTTCGACCAACTTTGTTGTTAAAGATAACCTTATTTACTATGTAGATTATGAATGCAACCAATATATGGATGAATGGAATTTTGAAAACTGGGGCATTAAATATTGGTCTAAAACACCTGAGTTTATACAGTATGTGAAAGAACATGAGTAGAGTTTGCCTTTTGATTTAACTGTATATAAACAGATTGAAACAGCTAGATGAGATAACGGAGATGTTATGAAAGTATTAGTTGTATATTGTCATCCAAGCAAAAACAGTTTTACACATACGATAAAGGAATCCTTTATACGAGGGCTCGAGGATGCAGGCCACTCTTATGAGGTCTCTGATTTGTATGCAC
>JAFXVI010000104.1 GCA_017524595.1 Lachnospiraceae bacterium
AACTGCGGGATCATGGCTGACGGGAACGGACATATAGGGAAAAACGCCCCTGTTTTCATAGGATATGCATATGCCGGATCCAATAACTCGGAATGGGGGATCTGGGCTACCCGTCTGGCTCCTGCCTGCGTTGAGTATACGGATGAGCCGGACAGATCCGATGATAACGGGACTAATCTTAAATCTCCATTGCATTTCAAAACAACAAAGGATGATGCGGCTCCCATGATGTTGTGCACAGACAGGCTTACGTATACATGCTCGGTTGATGACGGTGCATTCACCATAGGGTATTATCTGCGCGATAATTACAGGAATGAACGTTTTATAGGCAGATCGGGAATATCAGTAAGTAATTATGATGAAAATGTAGTCAGCGTTAACGGGCAGAATGAGATAACGCCAAAGTCAGAAGGAATGTCTTTGGTATCAATAGAGCATGACGGTCTTAGAAGAGATATCAGTCTATGCGTTATGCCCACAAAGGAGTATAATACAGGAAGGCTTAAAGGATTTTTCCCGATCGTTGACAGATATGAGATAGGAGTTAAGGAACCCTTTATAGTAAAGGTAAGGCCGATGGCCGTATTTGAGGGCTATGAGATGCATGAGCTCACAAATGAGGAGATATTAAGATACGGCATAAGCTTCAGATCATCGGACGGTTCGGTTTGCCGTGTGTCCGGAGACGGAACAGTAACTCCTGTATCTGCCGGCGAGGCGAAAATAACCGTTAAAGGCGGAGGCCATCAATATGATATAAATGTCAATGTGGTAAAGTGGAACGATCAGTAAAGAATAAAGGTATCAACAAAGATACAAAGAGATAATAACAATGTGTAGATTGAGATCAAGAAAGATAATAAGTATGGTATTGGCATCTGTAACGACAGTATGTCTGTGCTCATGTTATAACACTACAGATCCGGCGGCCCCCGGTGGGGTAAGTACGGTATCATCAGATGAAATACCCGGTGATACCGAAAATAATGATGTATCGGAGAATAAAACAGAAATCCTGTCCGGAAATGAAATGGTAAGTGATGATTCGGCCGTTGCATTATCAGAGAATATCGTTGAAGAGGAACCTGAGAATGGATATGCGGATAAGCATATAAGGCTGACTCTGCCTGACAGCGGATGGGATGTATTTTCACCCTCTACAGCATGTCTGCCTGATTACCGGTACGGACCGTCCATGATGCTTAATAACGACGGGAGTATAGATGCCTGGTTTTCTGCTCCCGGTGACGGATATAATGAGTTCGACTGGATCACTTACAGACATTCGGATGACGGCGGTGAAACATGGTCATCGGAGAAGGTGGCGATAAGCCCGTCCCCCTGTTCGCCGGATGCATTATCAACCTGCGATCCCGATGTTTTCTATTATGACGGATACTATTATCTGGGCTATACATCTACAATAAACAGGAGAAGCAAGGGAATATGCAACAGCGTATTTCTTGCGCGTTCCGTGAATCCCGACGGTCCGTATGAGAAATGGGACGGTTCGGGTTGGGGAGGTTCACCGGTGCCGATAGTGTATTTTGACAGTATTGAGATAGGCTGGGGTTGCGGCGAGCCGAGTTTTGTTGTCGTAGATGATACAGTATATGTGTACAGTACAAAGGATTCATATTCAGGAGTTCCTGACAGAGTAAGGGTAACGGAAGTGCGCACTGCCGATATCACTGATCCGGACTGGCCGGGAAAGCTGGAATTTCAGGGATATGCAGGTATAAGGAACGATACCGGAGAAGATTCCGAATACAGATACAGGGATTCGGATTCATGGGATGTTGCCTATATTGAGGAAAGTCAGAAATTTGTGGCGGTATCCACGAACAGAAGATTTAAGCAGAACAGCAGCATACTGTATTATGAATCAAATGACGGCATAATGTTTGAACGGGTATCGGAGCTTAACACCAATGTGGTGGCAAGATGCCATAACTGCGGTATAATGGCCGATGGAAGCGGTCATATCAAGAAAGATGATGCCATGATGATCGGTTATGCATATGGAGGTTCATCCGGTTCCAGATGGGGCGTGTGGTCGACCAGGTTTGCACCGCTTATTATTGATTATACCGACGAACCCGACAGAACAGACGAAGCCAATAAAAATCTCAAGGTTTCAATACAGTATAGAACAACCACGGCGGATGCCGCACCCATGATGTTAAGTACAGATCAGCTCATATACTGTAAGAATGAAGGAACCGGTGCTTTTAAGATCAGCTATTTCTGGCAGGATAATTATAAACGCAGGCATTCAGTTCCGGCTTCGGAGATTGAAGTGCTTAGGTATGATCCGGATATAGTCTCTGTTGATGAGGATAACAGCATATCACCGAAAGTGGCCGGAATAACCTGGGTGACAGTGGGATATGAGGGTTTGAGCAGAGATGTGTGTCTGTGCGTAATGCCGCGTGAAGGCTATGACGCTAAAAAGATAATGAGATTTTACCCGATAACCGGAGAATACAGCATGGCTTTAGTACAGCCGTATATAATCAAGGTGCGTCCGATGGCTGTGTTTGGTAACTACAGGCTGCATGAACTTGCCGGTATGGATTTCTTCAAGTACGGAGTCACATTTGAATCTGAGGATACATCAATATGTGAAGTATATCGTGACGGAACCGTCATTCCTGTATCCGTTGGGGATACAGTTATAAATGTAAAGACAGAAGACGGAATAGGCTACAGTGTTAACATACACATTTACTGATGTGATGACGGAGATTATCTGATGAGAGACAACATAAAGGAGCTGCTTAAGAAAGTAAAAGACGGCAATATATCTGTTGACGAAGCGTTGCTTGAGATAAAAAAGAAGCCGTATGAGGATATTGATTTTGCCAAGGTGGACCTGCACAGAAAGATAAGAAGGGGAACCGCCGAGGTAATATATGGTGCAGGAAAGACGGCCGAGCAGATAACAGCCATAGCAAATACGCTGATTGATAACGGTCAGGAACCTGTGCTTATAACACGGCTGGATGGTGAAAAAGCCGTTATGGTAGCAAAGAATCTGCCGATAAAATATTATGAAGATGCAAAAATTGCGACCGTGGGCAGATTGCCTGAGCCGGATGGGTCAGGATATATAGTCGTGGCTACAGGAGGAACAAGTGATATTCCTGTTGCCGAGGAAGCCGCGTTGACGGCCGAAGTTTTCGGAAATAAAGTAGTACGTCTGTATGATGTTGGAGTGGCCGGTCTGCACAGGCTCACATCACATATGGATGAGATAATCAATGCATCCGTGATAATAGCGATAGCCGGAATGGAAGGGGCGCTTGCAAGTGTAATAGGTGGACTGGCTGACTGCCCTGTGATAGCTGTGCCGACCAGTGTGGGTTACGGGGCATCGTTTAACGGACTGTCAGCGCTTTTATCCATGCTTAATTCATGCGCGGCCGGTGTCAGCGTTGTTAATATAGATAACGGTTTCGGTGCAGGATATATTGCAGATATGATAAACCATAAATGACCGATCAGGAGACCTGTATGAAGACATTATATTTTGACTGCTCGATGGGGGCTGCCGGAGATATGCTCACGGCAGCGTTATATGAACTCCTTGGTGATGAGGACAGGAAGAGATTTATTGACAGGATCAATCATGCAGGGATCCCAGGAGTGGAAGTGACCGCGGAACCTGCCGTTAAATGCGGAATAAGAGGAACACACATAAAGGTTACGGTAGATGGAATAGAAGAAGAACCGGATGCCGCTCATCACCATCATGTCCATCATTCCATGAAAGATATAGAGGATCTGATAAATTCTCTTATGATCTCGGATAAGGTAAAGGAGAATGCCATCAGTGTATACAGACTAATAGCAGAAGCTGAGTCAAACGCACATGGAAGGCAGGTCAGTGAGATACATTTCCATGAAGTCGGAACGATGGATGCGGTTGCAGACGTAGTGGCGGTATGCTGTCTTATGGAGATGCTTTCCCCTGATAAAGTCATGGCGTCAAGCATTAACACAGGCAGCGGTCATGTGCATTGTGCCCACGGTATACTCCCGGTACCTGCCCCCGCAACAGCATATATTCTTAAGAATGTTCCGATATACAGTGCTCATGTTAAGAGTGAGCTGTGCACGCCTACAGGGGCTGCGCTGCTCAAGCATTTTGTTTCAGCCTTTTCGGATATGCCTGTCATCTGTGTATCCGGAACAGGATACGGCTGCGGTAAGAAGGATTTTGAACAGGCCAACTGTGTAAGGGCATTTCTGGGTGATTCACCGGATCCGGAAGAGAAAGTCACGGAACTTCGCTGCAATATTGACGATATGACGGCGGAGCGCACGGGATATGCGATGGAAGTTCTGCTTAAAGCCGGAGCGCTTGAAGTTTATACGGTTCCGGCAGGAATGAAGAAGTCACGTCCGGGGTTTGAACTTAATGTTATGTGCAGGGAAGAAGATAAGGATGAAATGATCAGACTTATCTTTAAACATACAACCACACTGGGTATCCGGGAGAGTATTAGCAGGAGATATACTCTTGACAGGAAAGTTGAAAAGGTCAGTACAGTATATGGCCCTGTCAGCCTTAAGAAGGCAGAGGGTTTCGGTGTAGTAAGAAGTAAATGGGAATATGAGGATATAGCCCGTATCGCCAACGAGCAGGGAAGCTCTATAGAAGATATAATAAAGGAGATAACCTGTGACCAGGATCGATAATATTATTTCAATAATAATGGTATTTGTGACGGCTATCGGATTTTCAAATGCTGCATCCTTAAATGCAGGCGTTACGGTTTTGGTCGTTATAGGTGCCTTTATCCTTTATGAACTCATCTTAAATGCAGCCAACGGTAATCCATCAATACGTACAGTACTTTACGTTACGATGGGATTTGTCTTTGGACTTTCTCTCGCGGTCATTCTTGATTTTCACAGCGGTTGGCTGTCGGCGATCATATGTCTTTTATGTATGGGATATAAATACATGGTTGCCGAAGCAGCCGTTAATAAGCGATCGAATTCCAGGAACATATTTGTGATAGTAGTTAATGCGTTTTTTTATTCTTCGATGTTTACCGTGATCGAATGGATGGCGTTCGGGGAATGGACAACACTGTATGTTATGATCTATGTGGTAAGTTTTGCCTTTTTTATGTGTTCATACATAGCGTACAGGAGCATGGCTCCTGCAAGACGGGGTTATTCTTCCGGTTCTGTCAGGGAACAGCATGATGTCGGAAATGAATGGCAGCACATATTAAAGAGAGTGGCAAACTACGGCAGGGAATTGAAGAGCCAGTTTGAAGATGCTCTGGACAATTCCGGAGATACTTTTTCGGGTCTCTTTGATGAGCTGAGGAAACGTATAATCCCTGATTATTCGGACATGAACGATCTGAATGAAGATATAGGTTCGGAGCTTGACGAATACAGGCAGAAGATAAATGAGATAGCCGGCAGGGAAGAGCTTGATGATAATGAACTTGAGATACTGGAGAGGATAAATAAGAAGTTTGATGCTATTTATTATGGTTTCTATAAAGAAGGGAACAGACCGATCCTTGAATATGAAACACAGATAAGTGAACTGTCAAATGACATAGAAATGCTTAAGAATACCATAAACATACGGAAGATGAGGGCGGCGGAAGATAAGGAGAAGGAAGACCGTCAGAACAGAAGATCCCAGGCCCAGCAGGCAAGAAGGAAGCGTGAACGGGAAGAAAGGGAGCGCAGGGAGAAGGAAGCCGGAAGGACAGGGGATAGCGGTAGTGATGGTGCCGAGGAAGAGCGCAGTGCCGAAGATGAGAGAAAGCGGCGTGAGGAAGAGAGGAAACGTCAGGAAAAAAGACGCAGAGAACGTAATAAGAGAACTACGACCGGCGGTTCGGATGGCACTGACAGGTCTTCATCAGGAAAGACAAGACAGGATAGTGGCAAGGATGACAACAAGGTTGCCGGTGTTGCAACGAAGTATTTCAAAGGCTGTGTAACACTTGATGATCTCTCACTGCGCTATAAGAAGCTGTGTCTTATATATCACCCTGATTCGGGAAGCGGAGATGTTGATACCTATATAGAACTTAAGGATGAGTACGAGCTTCTTAAGAAAAGACTGTCATAAAGCGTATGCAGGACAGCTTCATATCATACCGGTAGTGGTTTCTGACGGTATGATGCACAAGGGCTTGTGGTTGTGAGCATACATCAAATTATGGTATATTTACTAAGTTAGTAAACGTTCGGCATTATAAAGTATCAGGCTATTTAGTCTATGCTTAAGGTGAGGAACCAAAATGGGTCGTAATGTGGGGTTTAAGGGTCAGGTGCGCTCTTATGTGCAGTGGCCGTTAAGATTTTCCATATTGTTGATTTTATTTAATATAGGCATGTACTTCATTGACCGCAGGGCGGGATTCTTTACCACGCTTTTAACGGTCATATATATTGGCATCGCGATAATCCTGTATCGAAGAAGCCGTAGTCTCGTATTCAATGAATTTGTAAGCTTCGCCACTAAATATGGACAGGTCCAGAGACAGCTGCTTAAGGAACTGGAGATACCCTATGCGCTGATGGATGAATCCGGCAAGATAATCTGGACTAACGAAGCATTCGAAGAAACACTTCATATCAAGAAGGACAGCAGGAAGTCCATAACATCCATAATACCAACCATAGAGAAAAATCAGCTTCCCGGTATGGAAAATGAGTCCGAGATCATGATCACGCATAATGAACGGGATTACCGCGTGAACATGAAGAAAGTGTCGCTGGTATCTATCATGTCTGAATCGGAGATCGTTGAGACCTTTGATTCCAGCAGCTATATAATCGCCTTATTCATGTTCGATGAGACCAGGATAAACAAGTTGCAGATCGAGAACGATGATCAGAAGCTTGCGGTGGCTCTTATCTATATTGACAATTTCGACGAAGCTCTGTCCAGTATAGAGGAAGTGAGGCGTTCACTGCTGGTTGCGCTTATCGACAGAAAGATCAATAAATACATGTCCTCGTACGACGGCCTTGTCAAGAAGCTTGAGAAGGACAAGTATCTGGTGATACTTACGAAGAAATATTTAAAGAGCCTGTGCGAGAACAGGTTCGAACTTCTTGAGGATGTTAAGACGGTCAACATCGGTAACGAGATGTCCGTAACCCTGAGCATCGGTGTAGGTCTGGAGGCCGGATCATATAATAAGAACTATGAATATGCAAGGACCAGTATAGATCTTGCCCTTGGCCGCGGAGGCGATCAGGCTGTCGTAAAGACGCCGGATAATATAGCATATTATGGCGGCAAGAGCCAGATGTCCGAAAAGAATACTCGTGTCAAGGCACGTGTCAAGGCGCATGCTCTTCGTGAGATAATAGAAGGCGCTGACAAGATCATAGTAATGGGCCATAAGCTTCCCGATGTAGATGCTTTCGGCTCGGCTATTGGCGTGTACAGGGCAGCCAAAAGCTATGGCAAGAAGGTGCATATAGTAGTGAATGAGGTCACCACATCGATAAGACCCCTGTATGAGAGCATGGTTAATTCAGGAGATTACGGAGATGATCTTATCTACAACAGTATGCAGGCGCTTGATGCAGTGGACCAGCATACCGCACTTGTCGTAGTGGATGTCAACAGGCCCAGTCATACCGAGTGCGAAGACCTTATAAGCAGATGCAAGACCATAGTTGTACTCGATCATCACAGGCAGGGTTCCGAAAGGATAGACAATGCCACACTGTCCTATATTGAGCCCTACGCTTCATCAGCATCTGAAATGGTGGCGGAGATACTCCAGTATATCGGTGAGGATATAAGGCTAAAGCCCATCGAGGCAGACTGCCTGTATTCCGGGATCATGGTCGATACCAACAACTTTATGACCAAGACAGGCGTCAGGACTTTTGAGGCGGCGGCATATTTGAGACGTAACGGAGCAGATGTAACAAGGGTACGCAAGCTGTTCAGGATAGACATGGATTCCTACAGGGCGAGGAATGATGCCGTAAGGAATTTCGAAGTGTTCATGGATATATTTGCCATATCTTTATTTGAAGGGGAAGGGATGGACTCTCCTACCGTGATAGGTGCGCAGGCAGCGAATGAACTGCTTAATATAAACGGTATCAAGGCCTCCTTCGTATTGACGGATTATCAGAATACGATATATATTTCCGCAAGATCGATAGATGACTTGAACGTTCAGATAATAATGGAGAGAATGGGCGGCGGCGGCCACCTGAACGTAGCAGGTGCACAGCTTGAGAACACAAGTCTTGCGGATGCCCGTAATCTGTTAATGGAAACTTTGGAAAATATGCAAAAGGAAGGTGCTATATAAATGAAAGTAATTTTGCTTCATGATGTAAAATCACTTGGGAAAAAGGGCGAGATCGCAGAAGTCAGCGACGGGTATGCAAAGAATTTTCTGTTCACGAAAAAGCTTGCGGTTGAAGCCAACAGCAAAAATATGAATGACTTAAAACTAAAGAAAGCAAATGATGAAAAGGTCGCGGCGCAGAATCTTCAGAATGCGAAAGATCTTGCTGAAAAGATCGCTTCAAAGACGGTAGTGGTAAAGCTGAAGGCAGGAGAAGGCGGCAAGACTTTCGGCTCTGTATCAAACAAGGAAATAGCAGAAGAAGCCAAGGCACAGCATGATCTTGATATCGATAAGAAGAAGATAGTCATAAATGATCCGATCAAGAGTATTGGTACCTATGAGGTAGCGGTCAAGCTACACCCTCAGGTTACAGGTACCCTTAAGGTCAGGGTTGAAGAGGCATGAGAACGGATCTTTGGATAGACGGGAGGCTGCACGGTGAGTGATGCAGTAATTAAGAAAGAAGTACCGCATAATGATGAGGCTGAAAAGTCGGTTATAGGCAGTATGCTGATGGATAAGGATGCGATCGTTACCGCATCCGAATTGCTGACCAAGGGTGATTTTTACAGGGAACTGTACGGTATACTGTTTGAAGCCATGGTCGATCTTTATAATGATGCAAAAGCGGTAGATCCTGTAACGCTGAAGGCGAAGCTTTCAGAGATGGATGTGCCTGAAAGTATCAGCAGCATGGAATATATGGTGGATATTATGAGCAGTGAGTATATTTCCACCAGTGTCAAGGACTATGCCAATATAGTCAGGGATAATTCGATACTGCGCAGGCTCATCAAATGTAATGATGAGATAAACAACCAGTGCTATAACCTGAAGGGATCTACAGATGATATCCTTGCAGAAGCTGAGAAGAGGATATTCAATATTGTTTCGACAAGGGGAGGTAACGATTATGTCCCGATAAGGCAGATCGTTGTGGATGCCCTGGAACGCTTGAGCGTGGTATCTAAAAACAAGGGTGTTGTTACAGGAGTGGCTACGGGCTTTTCAGATCTTGATTACAAAACAGCCGGTTTTCAGCCTTCAGACCTTGTGTTGATCGCAGCCCGTCCTTCGATGGGTAAGACCGCGTTTGTATTAAATATCGCACAGCATATCTGTTTCAGGGATAAGAAAAGCGCAGCGGTATTTTCTCTTGAGATGTCCAAGGATCAGCTTATAAACAGATTATTGTCACTGCAGTCAGGCGTAAATTCACAGTCTATAAGAACGGCGACAATGACCGATCCCGAATGGGAAAGTATTATAGAAGGGGCGGAAGTTATCGCAAAATCCAAGCTTATCATCGATGATACTCCGGGAATAAGCATTTCAGAACTTAGATCGAAATGCCGCAGATATCATCAGGAACATGAATTATCGATAATCATCATAGATTACCTGCAGCTGATGTCGGGACGCGGACGTTCGGACTCAAGGCAGCAGGAGATATCTGAGATATCACGATCCCTGAAGGCGCTCGCAAGGGAGCTGAATGTTCCTGTGGTAGCCCTGTCACAGCTTTCGCGTGCGGTAGAGAAGAGAGATGACCATCGCCCTATGTTGTCGGATCTTCGTGAATCGGGAGCAATAGAGCAGGATGCCGATGTTGTAATGTTCCTGTACAGAGATGATTACTATCATAAAGAGACTGAGAAGAAGGGCGTAGCTGAACTTATAATAGCCAAACAGAGAAATGGTCCGATCGGTACGGTTGAGCTGGCATGGCTGCCGGAGTATACAAAGTTCGCAAATCTTGCGAAAAGTTGATGAAAAACAAGGAAAGACAAGGGGATGAACCTTCCCTTGTCTTTCCTTGTTTTTGTGTCTTTGTGGTGGATGAATGATTAATCTGATTCTATAGCTCCAACAGGGCAAGCACCTGCACACGCGCCGCAGCTTACACACTTGTCGGGATCTATCTCGAACTTGCCGTCTCCCATAGAGATGGCTCCAACAGGGCACTGAGATTCGCAGGTTCCACAGCTGATGCACGCATCTGTGATTACATATGCCATAATAATATCCTCCTTCTTAAATTCAATAAATCATAAAACATTGACAGTCACGAAAGTGATGCAATGTACTAGTCAATTATACAACACAAACAATGGGTTAGGCTACGCTAACTTATATTATAATGACAATCCCGTTTTATCTTATTTCAAAGAAGCCCTTCTCTTGCGTATCCCGTCAAGGACAACCTCCTTCTTCTTAATGACTTCACCCTTGTCCATGGCAGGGACATCCTTAAGTGGATAATCGTAACCGAGCTTCTCGTACTTGACAACGCCCATCGTGTGATAAGGAAGAACGTCGAGAGCCTTTAGATTATGGAGTCCTCCGATAAAGAAACCGAGCTTGTACAGGTATTCATCATCATCGGTATACCCCGGCACAACAACATGACGTATCCAGATATCAACATCCTTGGTATCCAGATATTCGGCGAAGGCAAGAATACCGTCATTAGGCTGGGAAGTAAGTTCCTTATGCTTCTCCGGATCTATATGTTTGATATCAAGCATTACAAGGTTGGTGAGCTCCATCAGCCTGTCAAGCTTTTCTATGAACTTGCTGTTGTCAGGTTTAAATGCGATACCCGAAGTATCAATGCAGGTGTGGACATTGTCATTTTTGGCCAGCGTAAACAGATCTATAAGAAAGTCAACCTGCATCAGGGGTTCGCCACCCGTTACTGTTATGCCGCCTGTTTTATAGAACGGTTCATTACGCTTGTACTGTGCATATACTTCTTCGGGCGTCATTTCGGTCCCGCCGACCATTGCCCAGGTATCCGGGTTATGACAGTAAAGACAACGCATGGGACAGCCCTGTACAAACACGACAAAGCGTGTGCCGGGTCCGTCAACCGTACCGAAGGATTCAAGAGAATGTATTCTTCCGTTCATGATCTTCTTCTCCCTGTGACAGTTTTGTTTTCAAAATTTACTTTACACTTCCATACATCTGTTATGCTGGTGTTATTCAATATTTTACCACATTCCATGATTTAAGCAACGTAAAACGACCCGATATATGCATAAGAGCCTGCTTTTATTTGGCGTGACCGGGTCGTTTTACATTATTCCTTTTCAGGTTTTATATTGGCACAATTTCACAGGACTTCAGAAAGCCGGCAAACACAAATTCCGTACTGCATTAGTTAATAGTTGCAAATTATGACCGTGATACAAATCAGGTGTTCCCGGTATCTGAAGGAAGACTTCCGCCGCGCGTAAATACGTTAAAATCAAAATTACGTTAAAATCAATGATCGTTAGCGACCGTTAATGGAATTATTACGCAGCTCACTCCTAAAGAGAGAGTGTCTAAAGTTTGAGTAAAAAATGAAAGCCCGTAGGCTTAAGATATCTGCCGCATGGCAGATAGAGAGTGGTCCGGAATTCCGGATACCACTGGAAAAAAACTCAAATATGGCTTAAAATATATATGAATAAAGATATATGTCCGCCGCCCTCCTTTCGTTACAGATTACGAAGGAAGTCTCCGGGGTGTATATTACAGCATTGGATCACAACATGCAATAGAACATCGATAATTTTTGTAATTATGTGACATTTGCACAAAGAGATCAACGTTTGTGACGTGTGAAAAATGTGAATTTTTGGTGACTTTTTCCTGAAAGCAGTTATTGACTAATCAAAAAGTAACGATATACTATTATAGATAATATTAAAAGAAAGGGAGTGATTCTATGAAGCTTGAAAAGGTTAATGACAATCAGATCAGATGCACGCTGACCAAGGCCGACCTTGCTGACAGACAGCTTAAGATCAGCGAGCTTGCTTACGGGACGGAGAAGGCCAAGACACTTTTCGGGACATGATGCAGCAGGCTTCGTATGAATTCGGCTTTGAGGCTGAGGACATTCCCCTTATGATAGAAGCGATCCCGTTATCCGCCGACTGCATTGTACTTATTATAACGAAGGTCGAGGATCCTGAGGAGCTGGATACCAGGTTCAGCAATTTTGCTCCATCTGTGCACGAAGATGACGGGGACAGCTCATTTGAAGAAATGCTCCAGAACTTTACCGAGGGAGCAGGGAATGTACTCGATCTGTTCAAGCGCCTTAAGGAAGAGACTGACAAGCTTGCTGTAAGCGGAAAGTCATCGCCCGCCAAGGAAGCAGGAGAACAGGAAGAAGATATCGATCTCTGCAAGGTATATTCGTTTGATGATCTTGATGAGATCACAAGACTGGCGCATGTGCTGTCAGGGTTCTATACAGGAAAGAGTTCGTTATATAAGGATGAAAGAGGCGGAAGATACCTGTTATTCGTTACCAAGTCGGCTCACACACGTGAGGATTTCAACAGGGTATGCAATATAGCTTCCGAGTATGGTACCATGGAGAACCTGACCGATGTTACGATTGCTTATCTTGAGGAACATGACGGGCTTATCATTAAGGACGATGCACTGCAGAAGCTGATGTATGTCTGATCATAAGGGACAACACGAATTAAGAGAAGAGATTCATTATGTATGAAACACCCCCGGCATTGATGCCGGGGGTATATTTTATACTGCTGCGATCTGGCTCATGAGTTCATCCACATCCATGCCGTGAACCATGGCCGCATCTTCCAGGCTCTCGCCCTGTGATGCCGGGCATCCGAGACAATGCATTCCCATGCCCATAAGTACGGGTGCGATCTCAGGCTTTAACATAAGAGCTTCACCTATAGTCATATCTTTTGTTATCTCTGCCATTATCTTTTCCTCCGGTTAAATATTATACGTTCATACAGTTGCATTAAGACAAGTGAATCTGTTTAGAGATCCATGCTCTTGTCATTGTAGGTTAACATTTTTTTGCTTTCAGTTCAAGCCCCGAAAAGAGTCTGATATGACAAGCGTTCCCGGTTTATTGCTTTATCGATTTAAAGCAAGCCTTATGAACAATTACTGCCCCTGTGTTTTTGTGCAAGATATACAAAAACCGTTGATTTTACGCGGTTTGTATCTGAAAAAGTACACAGTACATTATTGACGTGTATACACGATTAACCTATAATTGATTTTGACACCAAACGTGCGACTTCCGGCCTGTCCCCTCAATTTATAAAGGCCGGATTAAACAACTTATCAATAATATATAGGAGGCATTTAAATGAGATCAGAATGGAATGGTTTCGTAGGCGGCAAATGGGAAAACGAAGTTAATGTTCGTGACTTCATCCAGAAGAACTACACCCCTTATGACGGTGACGCTGAGTTCCTTGCAGGACCTACACAGAACACGAAGGATTTGTGGAATCAGGTACTTGAACTTCAGAAGCAGGAGCGTGCAGCAGGCGGCGTTCTTGATATGGATACCAAGGTTGTATCTACCATTACTTCACATGGCCCCGGCTATCTCGACAAGAGCAAGGAGACTATCGTAGGTTTCCAGACAGATAAGCCTTTCAAGCGTTCACTTCAGCCTTATGGCGGTATCCGTATGGCAGAGAAAGCTTGCTCTGATAACGGTTATGAAGTAGATCCTGAGATAAGCGAGTTCTTCTCAACACATCGTAAGACTCATAACGCAGGATGTTTCGATGCATACAATGCAGAGATGAGAGCTTGCCGTAGCGCACATATCATCACAGGTCTTCCGGATGCATACGGACGTGGACGTATCATCGGAGACTACAGAAGAGTTGCTCTTTACGGTATTGATTACCTTATCGAGGACAAGCAGGCACAGAAGGATTCAACAGGACGTGTTATGACAGATGATGTTATCCGTCTTCGTGAGGAGCTTTCAGAGCAGATGATCGCTCTTAAGATGATGAAGGAAATGGCTGCTTCATATGGCTGCGATATTTCCAAGCCCGCTACCAACGTTCAGGAAGCTATCCAGGCTACATACTTCGGATATCTTTGCTCAGTTAAGGAGCAGAACGGTGCAGCAATGTCACTCGGACGTACTTCTACATTTATCGACTGCTACGCAGAGCGTGACCTTAAGAACGGTACATTCACAGAGGAGCAGATCCAGGAGTTCGTTGATCACTTCATCATGAAGCTTCGTTGCGTTAAGTTCGCTCGTACACCTGAGTACAATCAGATATTCGCAGGTGATCCCGTATGGGTTACCGAGTCTATCGGTGGTGTAGGCGTTGACGGACGTCATATGGTTACGAAGATGAGCTTCCGTTATCTTCATACACTTGAGAACTTAGGTGCAGCTCCCGAGCCTAACCTCACAGTTCTCTGGTCAACAAGACTTCCTGAGAACTTCAAGAAGTTCTGTGCTAAGGTTTCTATCACAACATCTTCGATCCAGTATGAGAACGATGATCTTATGAGAGTTACCCACGGTGATGACTATGGTATCGCATGCTGCGTATCTTCAATGGTTATCGGTAAGGAAATGCAGTTCTTCGGAGCTCGTGCCAACCTTGCAAAATGTCTTCTTTACGCTCTTAACGGCGGTATCGATGAGAAGACCAAGAAGCAGGTAGGTCCCAAGTATCGTCCTTATGAAGGCGATGTACTTGAGTATGATCAGGTTATGGACAAATTCATGGATATGATGGAGTGGCAGGCAGATGTATATGTAAATACTCTGAATATCATCCACTACATGCATGATAAGTACTGCTATGAGAGAGCTCAGATGGCTCTTCATGACAGAGATGTACTTCGTTACTTCGCAACCGGTGTTGCAGGACTTTCAAT
>JAFXVI010000105.1 GCA_017524595.1 Lachnospiraceae bacterium
GTGTGTTGAGAGCATGTCATAAAAGGCCCGTGCCCGCATCTGCGATAACGCAGCTTATCGATGAGGTTGAGACAGAAGTGTTCAACTATGAGGATAAGGAGATCCCGAGCGAGGTAATAGGTGAGCTTGTTATGAATAAGCTTAAGGATCTGGATGCTGTCGCTTATGTAAGATTTGCTTCCGTATACCGTGAGTTTAAGGATATAAATACCTTTATGGACGAGCTCAAGAAGGTCCTTAATTGATCGGACGGATGATTATTTACAATTAAATATATCAAATACAATTAAATAAAATGAAGAGGAGATAACACAATGAGAAGCAGGTTTGTCAGAGTTCTTACGGTGTTACTGACACTGACTATTGCACTGAGCGGATGCGCAGGCAGAAAGGCAGGTGATTCTTCAAAGATAGTTGTTGGAATACCACAAGATCTTGAAGACAGTCTTGACCCACACAAAGCAGTTGCGGCAGGAACCAGAGAGGTATTGTTCAACGTATTTGAGGGCTTGTTGAAGCCTGATGAGAATGGCGAGCTCATTCCTGCTGTTGCTGAAAGCTACACTGTTTCCGATGACGGACTTACATATACGTTCACGATTCGAAATGGGATAAAGTTTCATAACGGTAACCGCGTAACGGCAGAGGATGTTAAGTACAGCATAGAAAAAAGTGCCGGTATGACGGGAGAGGAATCCCTCATAGCGGCATTTTCAAATATCAAGGAAGTAAGTATTGTTGACAAGAGTACAGTAGCGATAATCCTTAAAGAGAGAGATGTTGATTTTCCGGCATACCTTTCGGCTGTAAGCGCATCCATTATCCCGGCAGATAATGCTATGCCGGATACGACTGCCATAGGCACGGGGCCGTATAAATATGTTTCGCGTTCGCCACAGGAAAATATCGTTATGACCCGGTTTGACAGTTATTGGGGAGAGCCTGCTCATATCAGGGATGTCGAGTTTAAGGTAGAAGCCAATTCGGATGCGATGCTGCTTGCCTTAAAGGGCGGAACGATTGATATGTGCGCACGGCTCACAACTACTCAGGCCAGTCAGTTAACAAGCAATTTTGTGATACATGAGGGAAGCATGAACCTTGTGCAGGCGCTGTACCTTAATCATGCCTCAAAACCTTTTGATGATATAAGGGTAAGACAGGCGTTGTGCTATGCGGCTGATAAGCAGGAGATAATAGACATAGCATTTGAAGGCAAGGGTTCTCCGCTTGGTTCCTCCATGTTTCCGGCATTTGGAAAGTATTATATTCCGGAGCTTACGGACTACTATACTCCTGATATATCCAGGGCCAGAGAACTCCTGGCTGAAGCGGGTTATCCTGACGGTTTTGACATGACGATAACGGTTCCTTCAAACTATCAACCCCATGTCGATACGGCACAGGTTCTTGTTGAGGAGTTCAAAAAAATAGGCATTAACGCAAGTATTCAGCAGGTTGAATGGAATACATGGCTGAGTGATGTATACACGAACCGTAAATATGAGGCTACAGTCATCGGCGTTGATGCGACACAGATGACTGCCAATGCAATGTTAAGCAGGTTCTACAGTAAGGCCGAGGATAATTTTACCAATTATTCGAATGAGGAATATGACAGGCTTTTTGAAGAAGCTCAGGCTACAACAGACGATGAGAAAAGGACAGAGCTGTTTAAGAAGATGGAAACTCTGCTCGCTGAAGATGCAGCAAATGTATATATACAGGATATGGCCGAGATGGTACCGATCAGCAAAAATATTGAAGGGTATGTGTTCTATCCGCTGTATGTGCAGGATATAGCCAAACTGTACTATACAGAAGATAAATAAGAATGTGGATTAAGTACAAATAGATTTGGAGGACAGGCATGAGATATATCGGGAAGAAACTGATCACCATGCTGGTGACGGTTCTGATAGTCACGCTGCTTGTCTTCTTCGCTTTCAGGGTAATTCCCGGTGATCCGGCAGTTCAGATGCTGGGTATCAAGGCAACGCCTGAGAAGGTGGAGAGATTAAGAGAGCAGTTGGGACTTAACCGTCCCCTTATAATAAGATATCTGGAATGGCTTAAGGATTTCTTTTTTGGAGACATGGGAAGATCATATACATATGGTTCTTCAGTTAAGGAAATGCTTGGCAGCAAGATACCGATAACGGTCGCGTTGACTGTTATTTCATTTGTGTTTGTTGTGGCGTTTGCGATACCTTTGGGTATATATGCGGCAAAACATGAGGATAAATGGTACTCGCATGCTCTGGATACCGTTAACCAGATAATGATGTCGATACCGCCTTTCTTTATTGGCATGCTGTTAACGTATCTGTTCGGTGTAGTGTTAAGATGGTTTACTCCGGGCGGGTATGTAAGTTACAGGGACAGTTTCATAAGTTTCATTGCGTACCTTATATTTCCGGCTCTTGCGATAGCTCTTCCCAAGGCTGCGATGACAAACAAGCTGCTTAAAAGTTCTGTACTTAAGGAGAGTAAGCTTGACTATGTGAGGACAGCATACAGCAGGGGTAATTCCACAAATGAAGTGCTATATAAGCATGTTCTCAAAAATGCCATGATACCGGTTATTACCTTCCTTGGCATGACGCTTGCGGATATAGTGGCGGGTTCGATCATTGTTGAGCAGGTATTCTCAATACCGGGGCTGGGCCGTTTGCTCATTACTTCCATTTCGAACCGGGATTATCCGGTTGCACAGGCAATAATAGCTATAATAGCCTGTATAGTCATAGTTATAAATTTCCTTGTGGATGTTCTGTACAAGCTTATAGATCCCAGAATAAGTTGAGTTATGAATAATAAATTCAGAAATAACCGAAAACTTTATATTGGCGCTTTGATCACGGGAATGATGCTTTTTCTTTCGGTCATTGGGCTGCTGTTTACCCCGTATGATCCAAATGAGATGGACTCTTCAGCCAAGCTTGCAGGGATATCCTTATCACATATTATGGGCTGTGATAATTTCGGAAGGGATGTTTTCAGCCGTATACTTGCGGGTCTTGGTACAACGATGACAGTTGCAGTTGGCACTGTTTTTATCGGTATTGTGTTGGGAACTGTTGTAGGAGCCTATACGGGTTACTATGGCGGACGGCTGGATGAGATACTGATGCGTTTTAATGATGCGGTGCTTGCTTTTCCGGCGCTCCTGCTCGCACTGGTACTGATAAGTGTTATGGGACCCGGAAAATATAATATTATGGTTGCACTAGGGATATTGTTTGCGCCCGGTTATGCCAGGATAATAAGAGGCGAATTCCTGCGCTGTAAGAATCTGGATTATGTCCAGAGCGCAAGGCTTATGGGAGCTTCGGATATGCGGATAATGTTTGTTCACATTCTGCCCAACACCTTTAATGTTATGCTGTCAACCATAGCCATAGGTTTTAATAATGCTGTACTTGCCGAAGCAGGGATGAGCTTTCTCGGGATTGGTGTTCAGCCGCCGGATTCAAGTCTGGGAAGGATGCTTGCAGAGGCACAGTCATATCTGTTCTTAAGGCCGGGATATGCAGTATGTACAGGTATCACTATTGTGCTTTTGATAATTGGATTTTCCATGCTCAGCGAGGGGCTTGAAAACAATGCTTGATGTAATAGATCTTAACATTGAATTTCATGATCATATAACACCGGAGACCGTAGTGTATGATTTTGACCTTCATCTTGAAGAAGGTGAGATAGTCGGGATAGTGGGCGAATCCGGTTCCGGCAAATCAATGTCGGCACTTGCCATAGCAGGGCTTCTTTCACGTAAACATATGAAAAAGCGTGGTCAGATACTGTTTGACGGTGTTGATCTTCTTTCCTGCAGCCGCGAAACGCTTAGAAAATATCAGGGTAATGACATAAGCATGGTCTTTCAGGAGCCGATGACCAGCCTTAATCCGGTCAAGAAAATAGGCTGGCAGGTCGGAGAAAGCTTGCGACTGCATACATCGCTTAATGAAGATGAGATCAGGGGAAAAGTTCTGAAGATGCTTAAAGAAGTCGAGCTGCCTGATCCGGAGGCTGTTTTTGATAAGTATCCTCATGAGCTGTCAGGCGGAATGCGCCAGAGAGTCATGATAGCAGCAGCTCTGATATGCGCTCCAAAGATACTTATTGCGGACGAGCCTACTACAGCACTTGATGTGACCGTTCAGGCACAGATAATAAGTCTTCTTAAGAGGATCAATAAGGAGACCGGGACTGCGATCCTGTTCATATCACATGATCTGAGCGTAATCAAGAAGTTGTGTGGCAGGGTACTTGTTATGTATCAGGGAAGGATAGTGGAATCTGGAGATGTAAATGAAGTGTTCTCAAATCCGGCAAAGGAATACACAAAGAAGCTTATAAAAGCTATACCAAAGATGGAAAAGCTTACATTAGCATAATTTGAGTACTCATATTTGCAACGGTGATTTTATTATGGGAAATTGTGATATTAAGATTGATGAAAACAGAATATTGACTGTCTCTAATCTTAATTCGTATTATAAGGATAAAGCAGCGGGATTTTCTATGACGCCTGTGAGACGTCAGATACTTAAGGATGTTTCTTTTGAGATGATGAAGGGTGAGATAGTTGGGCTTGTCGGAGAGAGTGGGTGCGGTAAGTCTACGCTTGCCAAAAGCATTCTTGATATCGTGAAGGATTACGAAGGCAGTATCGAACATTACAGTAGAGGTGCACAGATGATTTTTCAGGATCCTTACGGATCTTTGAATCCTTCAAAGACGATCGGATGGATACTGGAAGAGCCGCTGCGCATAAGAGGTGAGCTTAAGGATTCCGAACGCAACAAACGTGTTAACGAGATGATAAGACTTGTCGGTCTTGATGAAGGATATCTTGACAGACGTCCAAGAGAACTTTCGGGTGGTCAGCGTCAGAGGATATGCATTGCCCTTGCTCTTATGTTAGAGCCTGAGCTTATCATAGCGGATGAGCCTGTATCGGCTCTTGATGTGACTGTTCAGGATCAGATACTTAAGCTTCTGCTCAAGCTTAATAAAGAGCTTGGTATTGCGATCCTGTTTATATCACATGATCTTAAGGTGGTTTATTCTGTTTGCAGTCGTGTTATGGTAATGAAGGAAGGAGAGATAGTAGAACAGGGAACTGATGAGGAGATATATAAATCCCCTTCTCATCCGTATACGAAGCAGCTGCTTAATTCCGTCCTGGAGGATTTGGATGTTTGAGTCTTTTTTTCCTGATGAATGCGTCGGATCGGCGTATGATATAGATTACGAGCGCCTGTATGCAGAGGGATACAGGGGGATCATATATGATATAGACAATACTCTGGTACCGCATGACGCACCCGCGGATGAGCGCTCCATTGATCTGTTCGCCCGTCTGTCTGACATAGGTTTCTCCTGTCTGGTTCTGTCGAATAATAAGGAGCCCCGTGTGAAGAGCTTTGCCGATGATGTGGGAGCAATGTATATACATAAGGCAGGGAAACCGGGAAAGGCCGGATATTTAAAGGCCATGGAAAAGCTTGGAACAGATGTTGACAGCACGATATTCATAGGCGATCAGCTGTTCACGGATGTATGGGGTGCCAAGCGTTCAGGGATAAGGAATATCCTGGTAGATCAGATAGATGAGAAAGAGGAGATACAGATAGTCCTTAAGAGGATATTGGAGCGGATTGTTATGTGGTTTTACAGAAGGAGCCGGGATGACAGGGATATTGTTTAGAGATCCCGTGTACAGATAACCCCGGAATGGAGGATATTATGCCTGATATTAACGGACAGACAGCTGTTTACGGTATCATAGGGAATCCGATTGGACATACATTATCACCGGTGATACATAACACTATATCCGAGAAATTAGGTATAAATTCGGTGTACGTGCCTTTTGTTGCAAATGACGACCTCAAAAGTATTGTCCGTGGGCTGTATTCACTTGGCGTTAAGGGAATAAATGTTACCGTTCCTTATAAGACGGATATTATAAGTGAACTGACCGGCGTGGATTCGTTTGCATGTGGGATAGGGGCAGTCAATACGCTTAAGTATACGGAGAACGGCTATTACGGTTATAATACGGATATTCTGGGTCTTGAGAGGGAGCTTGAGGATGTGGGTATATCTCTTGAGGGAAGAAATGTTGTGCTTCTTGGAGCAGGGGGCGCTGCCAGGGCAGTGGCATTTATGTGCGTATCAAAATCACCCGCATCTGTAACGATCGTAAACAGAA
>JAFXVI010000011.1 GCA_017524595.1 Lachnospiraceae bacterium
CGAATGAACTATCTCAACCTCTTTATCCCCCTGCTCCTTTATTCCAAACTTAACAGGGCGTTCGACACCATTTAAGTTATCGTTAAGTCCGGACTCAGGGCGCACAAACAGCGGTGCCGATACACGGGTTAAATTGAGTTCCTTAGCAAGCGCCCTCTCAAAATAATCCTTAACTTCCTTAATCAGTATTTCGGTTTCCTTGATCGTCTGTGGGCTCTTATAACCCTCGGGAATAAATAGTCTGTCCATACTGTTCTCCTTGTTCATCCTGAATAAAATAGAGCGGCCTGTCATAACCCGGAAAACAAACCACTCCACATTATATACTTGCTTTTATTGCAACGCAAGTATTTATGTCTTACATCTGATGCCTTACCACCCTGTATTCGTCACCGTTTGTATAATACGGGCAACCCTTGAAATCCCTTTCCATCAGCCTGGCATAATCATCTTCATCTATATCCATATCGCAGATATAGTCATCGTATTCCTCATCAAAATAATAGTATGCGCAACTTTCGCAACTTCCACCGTTCATATGTATACCTCTGAAATTCGTCCCGGCACAGTCATCACACAGACCGCTCATGCGAACTGACTGTTATACAATTCGTAGTAGAACCCTTTTTTGTCAAGGAGTTCATAGTGGCTTCCCTGTTCCACAATGCTCCCTGACTTCATAACAAGAATAAGATCGGCATTCTTTACAGTTGACAGCCTGTGGGCAACAATGAATGATGTACGCCCTTCCATCATCTTAAGGAATGCATCCTGTATCTTCATTTCAGTCCTTGTATCTATTGACGAAGTCGCCTCATCCAATATAAGCATAGGCGGGAGCGACAGCATCACACGAGTTATGCACAGAAGCTGCTTCTGTCCCTGTGACAGGCTTCCGCCATCTTCTCCGATGACAGTATCATATCCGTGTTCAAGCCTTCTGATGAATGAATGGCTGTGTACCTCTCTGGCTGCGGCTATCATCTCTTCATCTGATATATCACGCCCCATCTTTATGTTATCCCTGATAGTACCATGTCGTAACCATGTTTCCTGAAGTACCATTCCGTACGAATGTCTTAAACTCTTCCTGGTTACCTCCCTTATATCATTTCCGTCCACGGTTATGGAACCCTTATCAACATCATAAAACCTCATGAGCAGATTGATGATCGTAGTCTTTCCGCAGCCCGTTGGACCAACTATCGCTACATGCTCACCCGGCTTGACATCTATATTAAGATCTTCAATGAGCTTCATTTCCTTATTGTATGAAAAGCTTACTCCATCACATCTCACATTACCGATATCATTCCTTACATTGATTATATTTTTTTCCGGATCTGTTTTGTCCCTTTGATCCCCATCGTTTCCATAGAGCATGAAAAGTCCGTCATCGCCTGTCTCCTCTGTCTCGTCAATAAGCTCAAATATCCTACCCGCACATGCAAAGGCATTCTGCAGTTCAGTAAGAACTCCCGATATTTCATTGAATGGTTTTGTGTATTGATTTGCATAACTTAAAAAGCTGGCAAGAAGCCCAACGCTCATACCGCCGGTAAGAACAGCCATGGCTCCGGCCAATGCAACCATTGCATATACAATGCTGTTTACAAAACGCGTGCCCGGATTGGTAAGGGATGAAAAAAACAAAGCCTTCAATGATGCCCGGCTTAGCCGTTTATTTATATCATCAAACCTCTTTACTGCCTTATCTTCGTATGAAAATGCCTTAACAACCTTTGCATTTCCGATCATTTCATCTATGAACCCTGTCTGCTCTCCCCTGATACCAGACTGTAACGTGAACATATCATAGGTATGCCTTGAAATGAATCTTGCGACAAACAAAGACAGCGGAGTCACAAATACCACTATCAAGGTTATAAACGGGTTCATCATAAACATGAAACCAAGTGTTATAAATATAGTCATTATCCCTGTGAACAACTGGGCAAAACCCATAAGGAGCCCATCGGCAAACTGATCCACATCTGCGATTATCCTGCTTAAGATATTTCCGGCAGGATGAGCATCAAGATAATCAAAAGGAAGAACATGCAATTTCTTAAAAGCTTCATTCCTGACATCCCTGACTACACTGTATGTCAGCTTATTGTTCAATTCATTCATACTCCATAATGATACGGCGGCCATCGCCATGGATACGGCAGCCTTGACCAAAAGTGCGATAAGTCTTGTATAGTCTGTGGCTCCATATACTATACAGTCGATCGCCCGTCCGATCAGTATCGGAAGATACAGAGTCGATACAACATTTATAACAGCGCAAAGAATCGATAATATACCACATATCCTATAGCGCATTATATATTTCATTATTCTGTTTACAGTAAAGCGTCTATGTATTTGATTCATATATCTCCCTGTATACCGGACAATTCTCCATCAACTCTTCATGGCTTCCCAACCCGCATATACATCCATCATCCAGAACTACTATTTTGTCTGCATTCTGCACTGCCGATGTCCTTTGCGAAACAATGAAGACTGTCGGCCTGTATTCTATATTTGAAATATTTTGTCGCAACCTAAGATCGGTCGCATAATCAAGTGCCGAGGCACTGTCATCAAGAATAAGTATCTCGGGCTTTCTGACAAGCGCCCTTGCTATAGTAAGTCGTTGCCGCTGACCGCCCGACAGATTGCGTCCGTTTTGTTCTACAAGGCCATTAAGTCCTCCCTTTGATTCAACGACTTCTTCGCAGACCGCAAGCCTTACCGCCTCATAAAGTTCATCATCTCTTGCAGCTTCATTACCCCATCTTAAGTTCTCAGCTATTGTTCCCCTGAAAAGTACCGCCTTTTGGGGTACCATACCTATACGTCCACGCAATGAAGTCAGATCCTGATCCCTGACATCCCTTCCGTTCACAATGACACTGCCCTGCGTCACGTCATAAAAGCGCGGTATAAGATTGACAACCGATGATTTTCCACAACCGGTTCCACCTATTATACCTACCGTTTCACCCTTATTTACCATAAAATCAATATCAGATAACGCCTCATCTCCCGTTTCACTGTATTTAAGACTCACATGTCTGAATTCAACACAGACATCACCGTTTTCTTCCGCCGTCCCTTCCTCTGTATGATTTGAAGGTACAACACTGTTTTGTTCAGAGAAATTCCTTATATCGGGTCTGATTTCAAATATGTCATGGATCCGGTCACCGCTTGCGATAGCCTTGTTCAGCAAAACGATCAGATTGGCCAGTTTTATGAGTTCAATAAGTATCTGGGACATATAATTATACAGAGCAACCACCTGTCCCTTTGTGAGAATACCTGTATCCACTTTAAGCGCTCCGACATAAATAAGAACGATCACAGCCATGTTTATCAATATGTAAGTCACCGGATTCAACATAGCCGATAAATGTCCGGCCCGTCTCTGTTCTTTAAGGAGACCCATGTTAGTATCGGTATAGTTATCCGTCTCACGCTCTTCCATCGTAAAAGCTCTTATTACTCTGGCGCCAATAAGATTCTCCCGGGTCAGAAGTGTTATCTCATCAAGCTTGCCCTGCACTTTCTTAAGCATCGGAATATTGAAATGCATAGTTAGTCCTACAACGGTAAACAGCACCGCAATGACAGCAAGAAAGATAAGCGCGGCATTCACATTAATGGTAAAGGCCATTATCATCGCACCAAAAACAATAAACGGCGAACGAAGAAACAGCCTTAAGAACATGTTAACTCCCGTCTGTGCCTGATTTATATCTGCAGTCATCCTGGTGATCATCGTCGAAGTGCCCAGCTCATCTATGTTTTTATATGACAGGCGCATTATATGTGCAAAAAGATCGCTTCTTAATTCAGTCGAAAAACCCACAGCCGCCTTCGCCGCCATATACTGGGCTGTAACTGCGCTTATAAGACCCACTATTCCAAGCGTTATCATGATACCGCAGCATTTTACAATATAGATCTTATCGGTTCCGCCTATACCCCTGTCTATGATACTTGCAACAACAAGCGGCACAAACAGTTCAAAGATCGCCTCCAGCATCTTAAAAAGCGGAGCCAGCACGCATTCCTTTTTATAGCCATTCAGGTACTTAAGCAGCTTTTTCAATACTCTCCACCCATGTGATCACTTCATATTTATATCGTACCTGATGTCTGCCAGTTCATGAACTCCAGAAAATCACGTTCAGGCAAAGGCCGGCAGAAATAATATCCCTGCAGGTACTCACAACCCTGTATATAATCAGCTCCAAGATCGGTAAATTTCTCTACAACTTTCTCCTCCTCTACCCCTTCGACCAGAACCTTTTTACCCATTTCCTTCAACATCCTGATCGTTCCCTGTACCATTATCCACATCTGCGGATCATCTATCCCATCCACAAAAGACTTGTCAAGCTTGACTATATCAACAGGAAGAGTAGTTACCCTCTTAACATTGGAATATCCCGTCCCATAATCATCCAGCGCAAAATGTATCCCCATCTCGTGAAGCCTGCTTATGTTCTGATCAACAACATCAGGGTCAAAATCAACCGCGGACTCGGTTATTTCAAGATTAAGCTTTGATGGTGAAAGCTGATACTTATCAATAAGTGCTGCTATCTTATCAACCAGATTCATCTCTATACACTGTGATGTAGACATGTTCACCTCAATGCATTCAAGTCCCAATCTGTTGAAATCATTTTCAGAAATGAAACGGCATACATCCTCCAGAACAAAATCGCCTATCGCATGTATTGCTCCGCTGATCTCAGCCGCCTTTATGAACATGGCAGGCGATATCATTCCGTATATCTCATCACGTAGCCTGATGAATGCCTCAGCCGAAACAAAACGTTTCTCGACAATAGAATAGATCGGCTGATAAAAGATCTTAAAACTCCTGTACTTAAGAGCCCTGTCGATTATGTCGTCAAGTTCACTCTTTATCTTAAATTCCCTGTCATCCACATAATCCGCATAATTCATCATCTCATGGTTATCAGGCAATATCTGGTCAAATGTCGAACAAAACGTATACAGAGTATTATAATTATCAATATCATCCGGACATCTTACACTGCATATCCTTGCATCTACCATAATTGAAAAGCTCTCTACTGTCAGTGTCTTGGAAAAATGATTTTTTATCTGTATAGCGAGCTTCCTGATCCTTTCGAAATCGGTTGTCTCGCTTATATAGGCAAACAGACCGTCTTCCAGATAATAAACCTCTTCATCTAATGAATTATACACAGCAAACGAACGCAGCCTGACTGACTGTTCACGCAAAAAACGGTTAAACAGTTCCTGCCCCAGATACATCCTTATATTTCTAAAATTCCTGATCTTTAGCAAAAGAATATAAACGTGTGTGTTAGTTGCCAGTATATTTCTCACACGGTCATGCGCAGCACTGTATTTCCTTGCCCCTGTTATCGGATCGAGCATCTCCTCCTCACGCCTGATTATCAGACTGAACAAAAGTATTGATATTGATACCATAAACATTTCAACCAGGTGATCGGGAAGGATTGCCTGAATGACAATTCCCGTTATCGCCAAAGGGAACAGAAGTATCATAACAATGAGTTTGTCCCTGCGTATGATCTTTCGGTGTTTTAATATTACACCGATCTCAAATAACATAAATAATGCCGCAGTAACGTAAAAGACCGCAATACCGGACTTTCGCTCATAAACAAGCCTGTCATTAACATAGAAAACGTACGGATAAATTAGATTTGAAAACAAAACTATAATATTAATGATAAGCGAAGCATACCACACAGTCCTTACTGTTTTGTTCTTTTCAAATTCATGCCACATGCCGATATTGGAATATACGAACGGAAGATACACCGGCAGGATCGCATTATGTGAAGCAAAATATATGTAATGCCACATATACTCTATACTTCTGTTGGTCTCATTTGGTTCACTGAAATTCTGCATATATGCAGTTGCAAAATCAGCCATGGTAGCCACCGCCATGACAAGCAGCACAAGATAGAAAAGTCCGTTTGTCCTGCCATGGAACATCTTCTTGAGTACGCATGACATTACTACCAATATCAGTACTATGAATGCACATACATCGTAATACAGGATCATATTCCGAAATCCTTTCCTGATCTGTGTTCATTTACAAAACTCACAAAATCGCTCTGGCTAAGCGGTTTTGAAAAATAGAACCCCTGAATATAATCACATCCGAGTTCAATAAACCTTTTAAGTATCCTCTCGTCTTCAACGCCTTCAACCAGTATCTTCTTATTCATCTTTTTCAGCATGTCGACTGTATTTACTATGGCAGCCCACATCTTCGGATCATCCATCTCGTCAACAAAGCTCTTATCGAACTTGACAATATCAAGCGGAAGCGAAACAACCCTCTTTATATTTGAATATCCTGTCCCATAATCATCCAGCGAAAACTTAAAGCCCATATTATGAAGTCCCGAAATATTCCTGTCAGTTATCTCAGGGTCATAATCCACCGCTGTCTCGGTTATCTCAAGATTGATCTGCGATGTTCTGACATTATATTTGGATATAAGCGACCTTATCTTATCAACAAGGTCAGTCTCTATGCACTGCGCCACAGACAGATTGATCTCGATATACTTCAGTCCGCTTTCTAAAAACTCCGTGCGATGTATAAACCTGCATACATCTTCAAGAACAAAATCTCCTATATCATGTATCGCCCCACTGTCTTCTGCGGCCGGAATAAACAATGCCGGTGATACATACCCGTATTCATCATCCCATAACCTTATCAGTGCCTCCGCAGAAACAAATCTGTCTTCCTTAACAGAATAGATCGGTTGATAGAACATCCTGAACCTGCTGTCCTTTACTCCTCTTTTGATTATCTCATCTATCTCATTCTTCATTTTGAAATCTTTTGAATCGAGAATGTCTGACAGAACAATAACCTGATCCATATCAGGTATCGTCTTATGGAATGAATTAACAAAACTCAGAAGAGCATTATATGAACCGATATTCTCAGGAAGCCTTGCAAGACAGATCTTGGAATTAAAGCGTATCTCAAGATTACTGAGCATAAAGCTCTCCTTTAGATAAGCCGCAACAAGCCGCCCCATATCCATGACCTTTTCATACTTATCGCCATCCGCTACTATTACGAATACACCCCTCCCGAGATAATATACATCCGTATAAAGCTCCATTATGCGCCCAGTGTTTATAAGCTTTTCGCCGACCCTGCCAAGTGCCGTGTTATATATCTCAAGACCAAGATTGGTTCGAAGAGCTCTGTGATTCTGTATCTTAATAAACAGGACGTTCATAGGTCGTCCGACACCGTATGCCTTGAACATATCCGTAAAAAATGCATGCTGACTAAGCGTTCCCACCGCAGCATCCACAACGTCCTCAGGACGTTGGATCGCAGTTGCGATCATAAAGAGCGTTAACGCAAGGGCAAGTATCTCCACTCTCACTGCGCCGTTAATTCGCTGAGCTATCACAGCAACAAGATTAAAAAAAACAAACGACAAAAGCGTCACAAATTCAGTCTTTCGTACGATTTTCCTGTATTTGCAGATAAGAAAGGTGTCATAGATAAGATGCACAAGAGCCGCAATATATATAACTATTATCATCTTACCCCTGTGATAAACCCCGTTGTTGTCAATATAAAAAACAAGACCGTTAAAACAGTTCATACAGATTGAAACAACCACGGCCAGAAACGGTATAACCGTCATCAGCAAAGGAGGACCTATCCGTTTTAACCTGTGCCATACTCCGAAATACGAATAAATGAACAAAATGTATACCGGAGTTGTAAGATTCCTGATGATATAGAATAAGGAATTGGATATAAACTGGATCGTGGCATTAGACTGATCCTGTTGCACGTAAGTACCAAACAGACTGTCAAAAACGTCCAGAAGTCCCGCGATCATGAACAGGATCGCAAGCACCAAAATTAGACGGTTAGTGCGCCCCTTGGTATATTTCCTTGATACCAGGAACACAAATACCGTCATAGAAAGAATTATCGCACATACATCAAAATATATTATACGCATCCTTAACCCGCCTGTATCATCTGCTCTTAATCCTCAACCCGCCTTCAGGTTTAAGTCGTGTCTCCATTGTTCTTCCTGCCTCACCGATTAGCCTGGAAACATTCATGTTCTTCTCACAGACAAAAGGATATGCATCCACAGATATTTCTATATTATACGGCCTGTCTGAATTGAGGTTATATTCTTCAAGTCCGCGATTCACTGAATTTCTTATACTGTCTATCATATCATATGTATCACAGAAAATCATGGATATAAATTCATCATCGCCTATGCGTCCAAGCGGATTCTCCTCCCCAAGCACAAAGGAAAGCTGCCTGGCCGAAGCTATGAGCGCCTCATCGCCGGCTTCATGTCCATATCCGGAATTTATGTCGCCGAGATGGCTTACATCTGCGAAAACAAGATATCCTGCTCTTCCGGTATTATCTGCAATACGTCGCTCTAGATATTCCATGAACCCGCGTCCATTAAGCACAGATGTAAGATCATCCCTGTCTGAAACATAATCCAGGATATCTTCTTTCTGCCTAAGCTTTTCAGCAGTTTCATTCGCAAGATATCTTACATCCCGAAAGTTAAACAATGCCCCTATCTGCAGGGTGCACATCATTGCAAAGAACACATCGCTTTTATCTACTTCATACATGATTATTCCGTATTGCCTGTCCCCCGAACATATAACAAACGAAGAATAGTTGGCAGCTCTGTCCTTAGGCAGTACTGAACTTATCCCGTTATCCAGGTCCACATTTACTCCATTCTGTCTTAAATAAATCTGAACCTCGCCTCTGTCAAAAAAGCCCACATAATGCAGCATATCCGGTGCCGGCGGAAGTGTTCCCCTTCTGTATATCACAGGTTTCATGAACATAAACACATGTGCAGAAGCTATATTCATTGACTGCAGCCTCTTGAGTATGCTGGTCACCACCTCCGCTTCCGATTTATTCGTATCAAACAGATCTCTTGTAAACAACGGCATGAACCATAACTGCCTGCGCCTTATACTTCCCGCTTCTCTCATACGTACGATTTCAGCCTCTTTAAGCTGTTTGATCGTTTCAAGCATGATGGCCGTAAGCTTGGCCCTTTCTCTGCCGAACGGTATCATGCATACGATATTTTCGAGAATAAAAACCGTTCTGTCAGTTATCATTCTGGCCGAAACACTTCCGTAGCCCGAAAGCTTTCCTATCTTTCTTCCGATGCTCTTAAAGACCTCATCTATATCTTCCCAATCCGTAAACGTATACTTATATATCTCTTCATACAGTTCGCTGTATATCCTGCCGAATTCTATCTTCTCCGCCTCATAGGGAAGGAAAGAGTATATCTCATCAACTGTTCTGCTGACGTTATCCTTAAGATATTTCTTAAGCTTGTTCTTAACAGTCTCATTCACGGGTACAGGACCACCCGCATGCCTGTCAGGATTCTCATACTCCCGACACCCGCATGAACATCTCTTCATAAAGCGGCATGGGATCTTAGTCCCGCCCATCGACTGCCCATGTGATATCTGTACAGCCCTTTTAAGTGCCGTCCTGCCGAAGCTGTAACTGTCATACATAACTCCTGTAAGACTGGGTGACATCTCATGAGATATACCCACATCATCAAAACCGGTCACTGCCACATCCCTTCCGATGATGATACCCCGCCTGTTGCAGGCTCTGTATGTTATACGCGCGTACCTGTCACAGCTGCATACTATGGCATCCACATACGGAAAATCATCAAAGATACCGTTGATCGTACGTTCTTCCGTATCCATGGATTTGCATGTAACTATCTGTGAACTGTCAAAACTTAGAGAATGAGCATTCATAGTGTCTCTGAAAGCCCTGAGTCTTTCCTTAAAATCATACTCGTCCGGATCTCCTGACACATACACGATAAAGGTGTACCCGTGATCCACGATAAGGTGTTCCACGCATTCACACATGGCTCCATAACTGTCAGCCACCTGAAATGCTATAGACGGCTTACCCGGAACAGATTCAAGAACAAGGGTGGGGATATCTTTATATCGCTCTACCAGTGCATTGATATCAGGAAGTATCAGTGAGCGTCTGAGTGAACCGCTTACAATTATAAGTGCATCCGGTTTTATTATTCCGGCATAATCATATACCGCATCAAGTTGATTTACATAATAGTCATCAACATCTTCTTCCACCGAAGGATCTCCGTCTTCCCCCGGCGACTGCGGTCCAAGAAGATATACAAGATTAACGCCCTCTTCTCTTGCCGCATCATAGAATCCGCCATACATTACTTCAGAAAACTCGGTACTTATATCACGCATCATGACTGCGATGGTTGTTGTAACATCACTCATCCTCAAAGTCCCTCCGGAACATGCACTTTCATAACACCGCCTTCAATATCAACCGACAGAATACACTGTTTGATCGCGGGAAGCAATAATTCACCGCCCTTAAAAAGCGCTACAACGTAAACATCATTGGCTCCTGTCTGAAGCACATCACTTATGACGCCGAGCTCTGTACCTGAATCATCCAGTACTTTCACGCCAATAAGGTCCGCTATAAAATATTCGTCCTCTTCAAGCCCAACGGCATCCTTCCTGGTAACAAAAATGCTTTTCCCCTTATATTTTTCTACATCATTAATACTGTCATAATCCTTAAACTTTATTATGACAAACTGTTTAAAGAACCTTACACTCTCTATCTCAACCTGCAAAAGCTCTCTACCCGTATCAAGCATAACCGACTCAAGCTTCTTAAATCTGCGGGCATCGTCTGTTGTAGGGAATACCTTCATCTCACCGTGCACACCATGTGTAGAGCTTATTATTCCAACCTGAAGCAGCTGTTCCATACCGCATCTCCTTAAGATACTTCACTAATATACTATATCATTTATAGCAGATAATTAAAAGAAAAACCACGAGTTAAAACCCGTGGTTTAAATTTACTCCTTATCAGCATCGACAATATCAACAATAACCTTCTTGCTCTCCCTGGCGGAAGCTGCCTTAACCACTGTACGTATAGCCTTGGCTATTCTTCCCTGCTTGCCGATGACCTTGCCCATATCGGACTGGGCGACCTTAAGCTCAACAACAATCGCCCCCGCGTCTTCCCGCTGTGTCACCATGACCTCATCTGGTTTCTCAACCAGTGATTTTGCGATTATTTCTACCAGATCCTTCATCTTCTACCTCCGCCTACTTACTGATTCCGGCATTCTTAAATATCTTACTTACCACCTCTGTAGGCTGGGCCCCATTATTAAGCCATTTCTTAGCCAGCTCTTCATTCACCTTGATGGTGCTGGGCTCCGTGTTAGGATCATAGGTTCCGATTTCCTCTATAAATCTTCCGTCGCGCGGAGATCTGGCATCAGCAACTATGATTCTATAGTAAGGTGCCTTCTTCTGTCCCATTCTCCTGAGTCTGATCTTTACTGCCATTTTTCTACCTCCATAATGAAAATAA
Organism: Lachnospiraceae bacterium; assembly: GCA_017524595.1. Taxonomy (GTDB): domain Bacteria; phylum Bacillota; class Clostridia; order Lachnospirales; family Lachnospiraceae; genus UBA2868. The sequence goes on from JAFXVI010000011.1 coordinate 11,519, forward strand.
TTTATTAAAAGGGCATCTTAAATCTTCCCTTTTTACCCATTCCGTTCATCATCCCGGGAAGTTGCTTCATCATCTTCCTTGACTGTTCAAACTGCTTGACCAGCCTGTTGACCTCCGAGATATCTACTCCCGCTCCCTTGGCTATCCTGTGTTTTCTGGATGGATTCAATATATCAGGATTCTGCCTTTCTTTCCTGGTCATCGACAATACAATGGCCTCCGTCCGAGCCATCTTCTTATCGTCTATCGCATTCTCAATATCCTGCGTCTTAATTCCCATACCTAGACCGGGCATCATACCCAGTATACTGGATATCCCTCCCATCTTTCTCATCTGGTTCATGCTTTCAAGGTAGTCTTCAAAATCAAACTTACCCTTTTTGAGCTTGCGGGACATTTCTTTTTCTTTATCTTCATCAATATCAAGCGTTGCCTGTGCCTTCTCTATAAGGGTGAGTACATCTCCCATCCCGAGTATACGGCTTGCCATCCTGTCAGGATAAAACTGCTCAAGGTCGGAAAGCTTCTCACCCATGCCGACATAAAGTATGGGCTTGCCTGTGACGGCCTTTATTGACAGCGCAGCTCCGCCCCTTGCATCACCGTCCATTTTCGAGAGGATGATCCCGTCAACACCTATCTTTTCATTAAAGCTCTGTGCTACATTTACTGCTTCCTGACCTGTCATCGCATCGACTACAAGAAGCGTATCATGCACTTCCACATTTCTCTTAATATTCTGAAGCTCCTGCATCATCTCCTCATCAATCTGAAGACGTCCTGCAGTATCTATGAGGACTACATTGTGCCCGTTCTTTACCGCGTGTTCTATCGCAGCCTTACTGATATCAACAGGCGAAAGCTTATCACCCATCGAGAAGAAATCGATTTCCTGTTTTATAGCATTCATCTCAAGCTGTTTTATTGCTGCAGGCCTGTATACATCAGCTGC
>JAFXVI010000106.1 GCA_017524595.1 Lachnospiraceae bacterium
CTTCAAGAGACCTCACTTTTCGGCTCAGAAAACGCGACTTTTTGCGTCTACATGCCGTTGTCCATACTTGTCCGTAGTGTGACGAAGCGTGACAAGGAATGACAAGGAGCGACGAAATTATAGACTTTTTAACGTCGGGAAGAATAAAACCTCCCTTATACTTGGACTATCCGTCAGCAACATCGTGAGACGGTCTATCCCATATCCTATACCACCTGTAGGCGGCATGCCGATCTCAAGTGCGTTAAGGAAATCCTCATCAGTATGATTTGCTTCCTCATCGCCTGCTGCCGCAGCCGCATCCTGAGCCTTGAAGCGCTCCCTCTGATCGATCGGGTCGTTAAGCTCTGAATAGGCGTTGCACATCTCCCATGTATTTATGAAGAGCTCGAACCTCTCAACAAGGTCCGGCCTGTCAGGCTTCCTCTTTGTGAGAGGGCTTATCTCAACCGGATGATCCATTACGAAGGTAGGTTGTACCAGATTTTCCTCGACATACTCCTCGAAGAAGAGATTGATGATATCACCCTTCTTATGATAAGGCTCGTAGTGGATGCCCTTCTCATCGGCAAGCTTCTTTGCTGCCTCGGTATCGGGAACCTGATCAAAGTCGATCCCCGCGTATTTCTTGATCGCGTCTATCATGGTGATACGTTCGAAGGGCTTGCCAAAGTCAAGCTCGATATCACCGTATTTGAATTTCGTTGTTCCAAGGACCTCCTGAGCCACATGCCTGAACATGTTCTCTGTTAAGTCCATCATCCCGTTGTAATCGGTATATGCCTGATAGAGTTCCATCAGTGTGAACTCCGGATTATGCCTCGTATCAAGGCCTTCGTTCCTGAACACACGGCCTATCTCATATACCCTCTCAAGTCCACCCACTATAAGTCTCTTAAGATAGAGCTCAAGTGATATACGCAACTTAAGGTCTTCATCCAGTGCGTTGAAGTGGGTCTCAAAAGGCCTTGCAGCCGCACCGCCCGCATTTGAAACGAGCATGGGCGTCTCAACTTCCATGAAGCCCTGGTCATCTAAATATTTTCTTATTGAAGAGATGATCTTCGACCTTTTGATAAATGTATCCTTTACTTCGGAATTCATTATAAGGTCGACATATCTCTGCCTGAAACGAAGGTCCGTATTTGTAAGTCCGTGGAACTTTTCGGGAAGTATCTGCAGTGACTTTGAAAGCAGGACTATTGATTCTGCATGCACAGATATCTCACCCGTCATCGTCCTGAATACATATCCCTTTATGCCTACGATATCGCCGATGTCATACTTCTTAAAATCGGCGTATGATTCTTCCCCTACGGCATCCCTTGCCACATAGGCTTGGATGTTGCCGGGCTTATCCTGAATATTACAGAATGCGGCCTTACCCATGATACGCTTGCTCATGATACGGCCTGCGATGCTTACATTAATAGGAGAAGCATCCATGATTGCACGCTTCTCATTATAATCAGCCTTCTTAGCTTCCCTTGCAGCTGTCTCATCCATTCCGCTTACATCTACCGGAGTACGGTCACCAATAAGCTTATTTTCCAACTCTTCGTACTCAGCTTTCGCATCCGTTGAATGATGGGTCTGATCATATTTGGTAATGACAAACGGATCCTTGCCTGCTGCCTGAAGATCAGCAAGCTTCTCACGTTTTATCTTAAGAAGCTGTCCTATATCCTGCTGTTCTGTGTTCTGTTCGTTCTTAGCCATATTGATCCCTCTAATAATCCTTATCTCCCGGCCGTATGATCTGAAGCACTTTATACTTAAGGTCACCCGCCTGCGTCTCAACCTTAACGGTCTGGCCTTTCTTTGCTCCTATAAGAGCCTTGCCCACCGGAGATTCGTTACTGATCTTTCCATTAAGAGAATCCGACTCCGTCGAACCTACTATCTTATATTCCATATCCTGCTTAAGCTCCATGTCACGGATCTTAACCTTGCAGCCTATGCTGATCTTGCCTGTATCCACTTCTTCATCAAGGACTACTTCGGCATTCTTAAGTATCTTCTCTATCTCTTCGATACGTGCTTCAATATCACGCTGCTCGTCCTTGGCTGCATCGTACTCGGCGTTCTCTGATAAGTCACCCTGCTCACGTGCTTCCTTGATCTTCTGAGCCACTTCAGTCCTTCTTACTACCTTAAGATCGTGCAGCTCTTCTTCAAGCTTCTTAAGTCCCTCATAAGTTAAGATATTTTTCTTCTCCATTACATCCATCTTATCATCCTCTTAATTGCAATTATGATTTTCTTACAGTCATAAACCTTGTTCCTGTCCGTTAATGCGCTCATCCGCTGATGACAGCAAACCCTTATGACGTATTCACACTTGCGTAAGTATACTCCATTCACTTAGCGTATGTCAAGGATTGTATTACCATGTTAAAGTGCTACAAAAACTCCTCGATCAGTTGCTTAAGATCCCCATAGCTTTCCATCTCATTCATCCTTCCGCGAAGCTTCGAAGAGCCGGGAAGTCCCTGTGTATACCAGGCGGCATGTTTACGCATTTCCCTTATCCCGATATAATCACCCTTGCATTCAATGAGCATCCTTCCATGAAGCAAAATCATACTCTTTCGTTCCTCGATCGTCGGTCCTTCATATGCAAGCCCTTTATCAGCCATATCAAGAGCCTTAAATATCCACGGATTTCCCTGCACTGCCCTTCCTATCATCACGGCATCGCAACCTGTTTCTTCTATTATAATATGTGCTGAATCAACATCCGTTACATCCCCGTTCCCGATAACCGGAATACTGACCGCTTCCTTAACCTGCCTTATGATATCCCAGTCAGCCTTTCCTGAATAGAACTGCTCCCTTGTCCTTCCGTGAACGGATACTGCCACTGCACCCGATTCCTGAGCTATACGCGCGATCTCGACTGCATTTACATGGGCTTCGTCAAACCCCTTACGTATCTTTACAGTGACCGGCTTATTTATCGATCCTGCCACCGCTTCGATTATCCTGCCTGCAAGGAGCGGATCTTTCATAAGCGCCGATCCCTCATGATTGTTCACTACTTTAGGAACAGGGCATCCCATATTTATATCAAGAATGGCAAACGGCCTGTCTTCTATACGTTTAGCCATCTCGCCCATGATCTTTGGATCCGAACCGAAAAGCTGCAGAGATACCGTTTCTTCCTCGGGCGATATCTCCATAAGCGCTTCGGTATTTTTGTTATTGTAATAGATGGCTTTGGCACTGACCATTTCCATGCACGTCATTCCCGCACCCATACGTGTGCATAACACACGAAATGGCAGGTCACATACCCCTGCCATCGGTGCCAGTATCCATCTGTTCTTTAATTCAACGTTACCTATTCTTACCATATATGATGCGAAGTCCCTCCAACGTAAGGTCTGCATTGTACTCATCTATCAGGTCTGTTTCATCGGAGATTATCCTTCCCAGTCCTCCCGTAGCTACTACCTTAAGATCATCAAGTTTTGCTTCTTTTTTAACCTTCTTTATTATATATTCGGTCTGTCCTATCTGACCGTACATAAGACCCGCCTGCATACTTGTGATCGTATCCTGTGCCAGTATTGAAGCAGGCTTGATTATCTCTATCTCAGGAAGCTTCGCAGTGCCCTGCCACAGGGCTTCGGCCGATATCCTTATTCCGGGAGCGGTTATACCCGCCGTAAAATGACCTTCCTCTGTTACAAGATCATAAGTAGTTGCGGTTCCAAAATCAAGCACAAGTACCGGTCCGCCGTAAATTTCATATGCAGCTACTGCATCCACTATCCTGTCAGGTCCTATCTCCCTCGGATTTGTTGTATCGATCCTGATACCCGTCTTGGTTCCCGGACCGACTATTAAAGGTTCCTTGTCAAAATACTTAACGATACTGCTTGTCAATGAATACATTACATTGGGAACAACACTGGCTATTATGACGCCATTTATATCCCCGACCTTATAGCCCTGTCTTTCGATAAGTTCAAGCAGCAGCGTCCCGTATTCGTCCGATGTCCTCGGAAGCTTCGTAGTCATACGGAAATGCCCCTTTATCTCCTTACCTTCATACAATCCTATGGTTATATTGGTATTACCTACGTCTATTACAAGCAGCATAATGGTTCCTCCTAACTTTCAATCCACTCCTCATCAAGCTTTAGCCCTAGGAATGCGACTTTATAATATACTTCCAGACTCTCAAACAGCTCCTGCTTCTTCCTTAATATCTCTTTGACAAGCAGGCCCGAACCTATCTCATCATACAAAAGGTCATCCTCATTGGCGTCAGTTTTGATATTGAGGCTGCCTTCGCTGTCATATTCAAAGGTGATCACTCCTCCGATCTCTTCCGTAAACAGGACACAGATTATGTGGAGTTCATCCTTTATCGAATCGGGCAGTTTATTAAACTTCTCATTGAAATAGTATTTTTTTTCGTATGCGTTGGCACCGCATAAAACGGTGTTTTCACTCATTTCTTCCCCCTGCTTAGATTCCCCGTTAGCTACATTTTTAAATAACACAGTACAGACATAACCGCCATCAACAGCGCAAACACTGCAAAAGCGACCGCGAAGCCTGATTTTGCACGGATCTTTTTTACACAGTTAAGAGCTGCAAGCAGTGCTCCGAATGCGAAGATCTCTACAAAATACAGTCCCGCGCCCTGTCCGAAAGAATTGAGGACTACCATCACTAATATCCCTGCTGCCAGCGCAGCATTGATAAAATCAATAATGAAGTCCCTTCCTCTCATTACATTTCTGATGTACATTCTTGATTCTTTATTCATACTATCCAAGAGTGGCTGCCATTACAGCCTTAATGGTATGCATGCGGTTTTCGGCCTCATCAAATACCACCTGAGAATACTTCTCGAATACCTCATCCGTAACTTCCATCTCGGTGAGGTTAAACTTCTCTCCCATTTCCTTGCCTATATCGGTCTTAAGGTCATGGAAAGCAGGCAGGCAGTGCAGGAATATGGCATCTTTCTTAGCCTGATTCATTATATCCATCGTAACCTTGTAAGGTGTGAGGTCACGTATCCGCTCCTCCCACACTTCATCGGGTTCACCCATCGATACCCAGACATCCGTATATATCACATCAGCATCCTTAGCTGCCTTAAAAGCATCTTCTATAAAATCAACCGATCCGCCGCTTATCTTGCAAAATCCCCTGCATTCCTCAATAAGGGCTTCATCAGGGAAATACTTCTTCGGTGCTGCTGCCACGAAATGCATTCCCATCTTTGAACAGGTCACCATGAGCGAATTGCCCATGTTATACCTCGCATCACCCATATATACAAGCTTGCGGCCTTCAAGAGAACCCATATGTTCACGTATCGTGAGCAGATCCGCCAGCATCTGTGTGGGATGAAATTCATTGGTAAGTCCGTTCCATACCGGCACTTCGGCATATTTTGCCAGTTCCTCGACCTTCTCCTGACCGTATCCTCTGTATTCGATACCGTCAAACATCCTTCCAAGCACACGCGCCGTATCGGCAAAGCTTTCCTTCTTGCCTATCTGCGCACTCTTCGGATCAAGATAAGTCGTACCTATTCCCATGTCATGAGCCGCCACCTCAAAGGAGCAGCGGGTCCTTGTGCTCGTCTTCTCAAAAATAAGCGCAACATTTTTGCCCTGATACATACGATCAAATATACCCTGTTTCTTCTTGGCTTTGAGCTCTGCCGCAAGATCAAGGAATTCCAATATCTCCTCTTTGGTAAAATCTTTCAAGGTCAAAAAATCGCGTCCTTTAAGACTCATATCAGCTTCACCTCACAAAAATAAGATAAAATTCATTTTACCTCAAATCAAAAGGCGGCGCAAGATACGCCGCCTCAAAAACTCTTCTATTTACTGCTGTCATTACCAGAATACATGATTACCTATTACTACACCCTGATATCCTGAGCTGACGGGCCTGAACCTCGTAGCTCCTCCTACATATGATGCTCCGCCGATCGCCGCCTGAGCAGCCTGTATGCAGCTTGCCTTGGGACCTGCTGCGCATATCTGTGCTACCCTTCCGCTTCCTGCCGGAGAGAACTGGCCCTTAGCATATATTACGGAATAAAGTGAATTACCGTATTTCCCTGTACGGAGCCTGTTCATTACTACGGCACCTACAGATACCTGACCTTCCATACATTCATTTCCGGCTTCACTCTGTATAAGAGCTGCCAGTAATGTAACATCATCATATGAAGCAGCGCCGGCATTGCTTGCTGCTGTTGCATCTTCCGAAGAACCTGATGACTTTGCTGATGTATCGCTGTTCTTAGAAGATTTGGAATTCTTTGCTGACTCCCTGGCCTTCTTCTCGGCTTCTTCCTTGGCTCTTATCGACTCTATCGACTCACCCTTGCCTATATCATCCGATACAGTAACATATTCGCTTGATACATAACCAACAGTTCCGTCTGCGAATTCAACCGATACCCAGTCGCCCAGTTCTTCAACTACCTCTATTGTATCGCTTTCTGCCAACAGATCGTATATTCCGGCGTCCTGACTTGGCTCTTTTCTGACTCTTAAGCATGACGTTAAGGAAGTGGCTACTTTCTCAACGACCGAATCAGCTAATTTCTTAGCATCTGCTCCGAATAACAGATAATCATTCTTGACCCAGCCTGTTACCTTGCCGGTCTTTATCTTTGTCCATCCGGAATCCTTCTCAAGGATCTCTCCGGCACATTCCTTATACAACTTGCCGACAAGTTCCGAATCCTCAGAAGAATCGGCCCTGATATTTACAGCCTCCTCAACGTTAGCCATTACCAGCTTCTCATAGCTGATACCTGCAACTTCTCCGCTAAGATCCACATCTTCTGCTGATGCCACACTATTATTTGATATTTCACCCACCTTGATATTAATGGTGGAACCCTTATCTGACCCTTTAGTATCCGATGCGGTAGCCGATACCGTCATCTTCGCTGACGCAACAGGTATGGTCTTGGTTATGGTCTTACCCGCCGCAAAAACACTCTGCATACCCCCCTGCGTTCCGGCTGCTACGACTATCATCGTGATCATTGCAGCCAAACAAGCATGCATTCTGTTTTTCATGATATCCTCCTGTTTTATCGGTGAACTTAACCCTGTAACTACAAATTGTAGGCAATTCCTCTATGATATACTACATATTGTAATTGTTACGGAAAAGTTACAAAAATTTAGGTCACCGTGTTTTACTATAGCAGGATTTTTGTCAATTGTCAAATTTTTGTTACAAAATTATTGCGGATCTGTTTCACAAATAATAACATTTGTAATGCAAGATCCGCAATTTTTTCAACTATATATGTATATAAATGCCTTTGATATGTCTACAAGCTCCTCGACTTTTCTGCACACGCTCTTTCCGCTTCAATGACTGCCGAACGGAAGCCCATGTTCTCAAGTACTGCAACCGCATCAATGGTAGTACCGGCAGGAGAGCATACCATATCCTTAAGGTCTCCCGGATGTCTGCCTGTATCAAGCACCATCTTGGCACTCCCGAGTACCGCCCGCGCAGCCATCTCATAGGCTGTCTTTCTCGGCAATCCTTCTGCCACCGCTCCATCAGCCATGGCTTCGATCAGCATAAATACATATGCCGGAGAACTGCCGCTTACTGCAACAACAGCGTCCATCTGGCTCTCATTAACTTCATAAGCCTTTCCAAAACTGTTAAGTATTGACAGTACTGTTTCAAATTCCTCATCACTCACCAGCTCGTTACGGCATACTCCTGTGCATCCCTCACCTACAAGAGCCGGAGTATTAGGCATGCATCTTACGATCTTAACGGGCTTACCGTATTTTTCACGGAGCCAGTCAAGTGACTTTCCGGGAGCGATCGATATTATCACGGTATCCTCGCTGATACTGTCGCGTATGTCCTCGATCACTGCCTCATATACCTGTGGCTTTACGGAAGTTACCAGGATATCTGCCCTGGCTGCGGCATTGTTCGAGCCTGCTGCAGTTATACCAAACTTTTTTACGATCTCATCTGTTCTCTCAAAACTCGCATCAGCCCCGATTATATCGCCTGCGTCCACAACCTTGTTGGCAATTATCCCGCCTATCATGGCAGATCCCATATTTCCAAGTCCTATGAAACCTATTTTCATTTCCTGCTCTCCTTCTCTTATAAGACTGTTTTGATGTTATATAAACAGGGTTCAACCCTTCATGACATACGTTATGTTATAAGTATGGACAAAAGAATCGTCCTTATGTTCCATGAAAATTGAGGACAAAAGAACCGTCCCCGTGTCCCATGTCAGGTTGAGTACATCATCAGCGCAGCAGCGACTGCTGCATTTAATGATTCTACTTCTCCCTTCATCGGTATCTTAACATACTCATCCGCCAAAGCTGCTGTTTCATCACTTAATCCGCTGCCTTCGTTTCCTATCATAACGGCAGTCCTTGACCCGGCATCCACCTCGCGATAGCTTCTTGTTCCCTTTAAGTGCGCCGCCAGTACCTTAACTCCCTTTGCTTTCAGGCGCCCTATATCTCCTCTTAAATCTCCGCTGTATACTACCGGGACCCTGTATATCGAGCCCATCGTTGACCTTATGACCTTGGGATTGTACATATCCACAGTCCCTTCATTAGCCAGGATAAAATCATACCCCGCAGCCTCAGCCGTTCTTATTATCGTTCCCAGGTTCCCGGGATCCTGAAGGTTCTCAAGGATAAGCACGTGGATATCCGACCTGTCCTTACTTAAGAGCAGTTCATTAAGTTTATGGCGCTTCTCCATTACAACAGTAAGTATCCCCTGCGGCGTCAAGGTATCCGACATCTTCTTAAACACCTGGTCGCTGACATCCGTATAACCTGTTTCCTTAAGCTTTAACGCACACTTTTTAAGTAACTGCGCCTCGTCATTCTTATCATCATATCTTGCGGCAATGTTTACCTTATCAAGAAGCCCCTCGCTTATATATACTTCCTTAATGCATGGCAAAGGCGCCTCCATGAACATCTTAACGCCTTCTGCTGCAAAGGCATTCTGCTCACGACGCGCCTTACTGCTATTGTTTAGCTGAACTATGTTTTTGATATTATTGTTGGATGTGCTGGTTATCATATTTATTTAAACAACACGGATCACTCCGTTCTTTGCTCCCGTATCGTACTAAATACTCAGTGATTTTGTAACCTCGTATTCATACTCAGGGATGTCCTTCTGCATAGCCAGAGCTTCGTCTATGTCAAAATCACAATATTCTCCGTGCTTATACCCTACTACCCTGTTTGTCTTGCCTGCACACAGAAGGTCAGCTGCATATGCACCCATCATTGAACCGTAATATCTGTCCTTACAGGTTGGTGAACCGCCTCGCTGCATGTATCCTAAGATAGTCGCCCTTGTCTCAACGCCGGTAGCCGCTTCGATACGTCTTGCCATGGAAGTCGAATGTCCTATGCCTTCGGCATTTATGATAAGATGATGGGTCTTGCCTTTCTTGCGGTTATTGATAATGTTATTGATTATCTCCTGTTCCTTGAACTGGTATTTTTCAGGAAGCAGTATATCTTCGGCACCCGATGCAACGCCGCACCACAGTGCTATATAACCTGCGTTACGTCCCATAACCTCTATTATCGAACATCTCTCATGTGAAGAAGACGTATCCCTTACCTTATCTATGGCTTCCATTGCCGTATTTACCGCCGTATCAAAGCCAATGGTATAATCGGTGCAGGCTATGTCAAGGTCTATGGTCCCCGGAATGCCTATCGTATTGATTCCGTGAGCCGCCAGTGCCTGGGCTCCCCTGTAGGAACCGTCGCCTCCTATAACGACAAGGCCGTCAATGCCATGCTTTCTGCATATTTCGGCTCCTTTTTCCTGGCCTTCCGGAGTCTTGAACTCATCACACCTTGCAGTACGAAGGATAGTCCCGCCCTTCTGGATTATATCTGATACATCACGGGGACTCATCACATCCATTTCCTCATTGAGCAGCCCCTGATAGCCTTTCTGTATACCGATGACTTTTTTACCGTTGGATATGGCTCTTCTTACAACCGCCCTTATCGCTGCGTTCATGCCGGGAGCATCTCCACCGCTTGTGAGTACCGCAACCGTATTTATCTCTTTTGTCATAACAAACCTCCGATAAAACTACCTTTTTCAATAATACTTCTTTTACCGGCTCTTTTCAACTCAAACCGCTAAACTGCCATAATATTTCCTTCTCCGAACATATCCGTCAGTTTACCTATCAGATCCTTGTCAGCCCTAACGCTCATGTTAAGCGGAAGCTCCTTCTTCTGCTTTGTTTCTTCTATATATATTACTACTCGATCCCTTCCGTCCGAACCATATAGAACATTATTCAGTTCCTGCTCTCTTGTAAGATAATCATCCATCCTGGCAAACTTGATCCACAGCTTCTTTGGCATCTCATCAAAAAGGGTTATCTGATCACATATGACCTTGGCGTCCTTCTCCTCCTCTGCAGATACTCTTCCTGTAATGAACACCTTACTGTTTTCAATGAGTTTGGCTGAATTCTTTGCATAATCCTTCGGCCATACTATGACCTCCACCGTCCCTACCAGATCCTCGAGACTTAAGAATGCCATCATTTCACCCTTTTTGGTATATTTTATCGTCCTGCTCTCGATGACTCCGCCGACAGTGACTTTTTTCCCGTCTGTTACCCTGACTGATTTTGATTCCTCATCATATACAAAATCACTCGTTGTATTGGTCACATGCTTCTTCCACAGCGCTTCATCTGCTTCCAGCGGATGTCCGCTTACATACGTTCCGAGTATCTCCTTCTCATAGCTTAACAGCTCTTCCTTCTCATATTCACCGATATCCGGCATGTGTACTTCGTAATCTTCCGCGGCTTCATCAGGTAAAATGTCAAACAGCGACATCTGTCCTTCAAGATTATTCTTGCGTTCATTGGCTATACTCTCTATTATCCGCGAATATACCGCCATCTTCTGCTTCCTGGTGCCCGGAAGTCCGTCAAGCGCCCCTGCCTTTATGAAGTTCTCTATCGTTCTCTTGTTTATTTCCTTATTGGTAAACCGCGAAATGAAATCCTTGAGATTCCTGTATCTTCCACCTGCTTCTCTCTCGGCTATGACTGCCTCGACAACCGGCCAGCCGACGCCCTTTATGGAAGCCAGCCCGTACCTTATCTCGCTGCCGGATACGGAGAATCCTCCCACTCCTTCATTGATGTCTGGAGGCAGTATACTTATCCCCATCGCTTTACAGGTATATATGTACAGGGATACCTTGTTGAAATTATCTATAACGCTCGTCATAAGGGCTGCCATGAACTCCACCGGATAATAGTGCTTAAGCCAGGCCGTCTGATACGCCACAACCGCATATGCAGCAGCGTGTGATTTATTAAATGCGTATTTGGCAAAATCCATCATCTCATCATAGATATGGTTGGCCACATTTTCACTTATTCCCTTGGATACGCAGCCCGGAACGCTCTCTTCCTTATTACCGTATACGAAGTTATGCCTCTCCTTCTCCATTACAGACTGCTTCTTCTTGCTCATGGCACGGCGTACAAGGTCGCTCCTTCCGAGAGTATACCCGCCCAGGTCTCTTACTATCTGCATAACCTGTTCCTGATACACTATACATCCGTATGTTGGCTTAAGTATCGGCTCAAGCTGAGGACAGTCATAAGTGATCGTATCAGTTGCATTCTTACCCTTGATATATTGAGGTATAAAATCCATAGGCCCCGGACGATACAGTGATATCCCGGCTATGATATCCTCCATGGACTGCGGCTTGAGTTCTTTCATGAATCCTTTCATTCCGCCGCTTTCCAGCTGGAATATACCGTCTGTCTTGCCCGTACCTATATATTCAAAGACTGCCTTGTCATTATAATCTATGGCAGAAATATCGATAGGCTTCCCTTCACTCTCAGATGCCAATGCCACCGCATCCTTGATGACCGAAAGGTTTCTCAGCCCCAGAAAATCCATCTTAAGAAGTCCTAGCTCCTCAAGGGTAGTCATTACATACTGGGTTGTTATCGTACCGTCGGATCCGCGGGACAGAGGCACATATTCATCGGCAGCCTCCGGACAGATGACAACACCCGCCGCATGCATGGATGTATGCCTGGGAAGACCCTCCAGCCTCATGCACATATCTATAAGCTTACGGGCCTGCTCATCACTGTCATATAACTGCTTAAACTCCTGCCCGTAATCCAGAGTCTTCTGTAAAGTAATGTTAAGCTCATTAGGTATAAGCTTTGCGATCGTATCACAATATGAATAAGGAAGGTCCATTGCGCGTCCCACATCCCTTACGACGCCCTTGGCAGCCATCGTACCGAAGGTTACGATCTGCACAACCTTCTCCTTTCCGTACTTCTCAACAACATAGTCTATGACTTTCTGACGTCCTTCAGGCTCAAAATCAATATCGATATCAGGCATAGTCACACGCTCGGGGTTAAGAAAGCGCTCAAACAGCAGGTTATATCTTATCGGATCTATGTCAGTTATCTCAAGGCAGTAGGATACTATGCTACCTGCTGCCGAACCTCGCCCCGGCCCTACGGCAACGTCATGAGTCTTGGCATAATTGATGAAATCCCATACTATAAGGAAATAATCAACAAAACCCATTGTCTTTATAGTATCAAGCTCATAATCCATGCGCTCTTCAAGCTCGCTGCCATGATCCGGATAACGCCTGTCAAGTCCCTTAAAGCACAGTTCCCTTAAATACTCAAATGCTGTATATCCTTCAGGAAGTTCGAACTTCGGCAGCTTATACTCGCCGAATTCGATCTCCACATTGCATCTGTCTGCGATCTTCTGCGTATTATCTATGGCTTCAAGGGCATACGGGAACAGTGAGCGCATCTCGTCCTCTGACTTAATATAAAATTGTCCTCCTTCATAGCGCAGCCTGTCTTCATCCTGAACCTTCTTACCGGTCTGGATGCACAGCAGGATATCGTGACTTTCTGCATCCTCCGCATAAGTATAATGAACATCGTTGGTAGCTATAAGAGGGATATCAAGCTCCTTGCTCATCCTCATAAGACCTGCGTTTACGGTTTTCTGATCCGCAATACCGTGATCCTGCAGTTCCAGGAAATAATTGCCTTCGCCAAAACAGTTAAGATGCTTAAGTGCAGCCTCCTTGGCTTCATCGTATAAACCCTTTGCAAGCAGGCGTTGAACCTCGCCGGCAAGGCAGGCGGAGCTGCATATTATGCCCTCATGATACTCCTTTAGTACCTCCATATCCACACGGGGCCTGTAATAATACCCGTCAACAAAGCCCTTGCTTACGATCTTGCACAGATTATGATAACCCATGTTATTCTCTGCCAGCAGTATCAGATGATGGTATCTGTCATCACCGGGATTACTCTCCTTATCAAATCGGCTGTTCGGCGCAACATATACTTCACATCCGATTATCGGCTTGATCCCCGCTTCCCTGGCCGCCCGGTAAAAATCGATCGCTCCGTACATTACGCCATGATCGGTTATCGCCGCAGCGTTCATACCCAGTTCCTTTACCCTGTGGACATATTCTTTTATCTTATTGGAACCATCCAGAAGCGAGAACTCCGTATGGCTGTGCAGATGAACGAATGACATGAAGATACCTCCCTTGTTCCATCCATAATCATACCATAAAGCACTTGTTTGTTATAGACTCAAATCATGGTTTAAGCAAATAAAAATCCGGCAGACATATCCTTAATAACCACGATATATCTGCCGGTCATGATTTTATAATTTTAAGAAACGAACTTATCTTACAGGTACTTCTTTAAGGTATCAACCTTGTCAAGTGCTTCCCACGGAAGATCAAGATCATTACGTCCGAAATGTCCATAAGCAGCTGTCTGCTTGTAGATAGGACGACGGAGGTTAAGCATCTTGATTATCCCTGCCGGACGGAGATCAAAGTTCTCACGTACTATCTCAACAAGCTTATCATCAGCTATTTTGCCTGTTCCGAAAGTATCTATCATTATCGAAGTAGGCTGTGCAACACCGATTGCGTATGACAGCTGGATCTCACATTTATCTGCAAGGCCTGCGGCTACTATGTTCTTCGCAACGTATCTTGCCGCATATGCACCCGAGCGGTCAACCTTGGTGCAGTCCTTACCGGAAAATGCTCCGCCGCCGTGACGTGCGTATCCGCCGTAGGTATCCACTATTATCTTACGACCTGTAAGACCCGCATCACCGTGAGGTCCGCCTATAACGAAGCGGCCTGTGGGATTGATAAAGAACTTCGTCTTATCATCTATAAGTTCCTTGGGAAGTACCGGATCAAATACATACTTCTTTATATCCTCATGTATCTGCTCCTGGGTAACATCTTCATCATGCTGGGTTGAAAGCACTACAGCCTCGAGCCTTAAAGGCTTGCCGTTCTCATCATACTCAACCGATACCTGGCTCTTGCCGTCGGGCCTTAAATACTTAAGGGTTCCGTCCTTGCGCACCTCAGTAAGCTTCTTTGCAAGCTTATGCGCAAGTGAGATCGGATAAGGCATGTATTCTTCCGTCTCGTTGGTAGCAAATCCAAACATCATGCCCTGGTCGCCGGCTCCTGTATCAAGGTCATCTGTAAGAGATCCCTGCTTTGCCTCAAGTGCCTTATCAACGCCCATTGCTATATCGCTTGACTGCTCATCTATTGCAACAAGCACCGCACAGGTATTGCCGTCAAAACCATATTCCGATTTGGTATATCCTATCTCCTTTACTGTGTCGCGGACTACCTTCTGCATGTCCACATATGCGTTCGTGGTTATCTCACCGGTGATGAGCACGAATCCTGTACAGCATGCAGACTCACATGCCACACGGCTCATCGGATCCTGTTGTATGCAGGCATCTAGTATCGCGTCTGAGATAGCATCGCACACCTTATCCGGATGTCCCTCGGTTACTGACTCCGAAGTAAATAAATACTTTTCCATCTTTTCTCCTTTCTGTTTCCCCATCTCACATGACTGTACGGGCTGTATTAATGTAATAACCGATAGTACCTATCAGCTTAAGTCCGGTAACTTCCGGATACCCGGCACTCAGCTATGTGTCGATGGGTTTTCTGTAAAAAAATATCCGCTTAAATAAGCGGAATTGACAGTTATCTGATAATCAAATCCTCTTATTGCTCGATTACTCGCTCAGGTTGGCACCTTCCTTACGGGGTTGCCGTGGCTTCACAGATCCTATGTACCTCCACCACTCTGAATAAGAGATTCAAAACAATATTAAATTATCTTATCGGTGATAGGATACTATCTTTATATGGATAAGTCAAGTTATTCTATGCTAATCCATTGAATCTTTTGGTTGCATTAAATAAGTTAATTACTAGCATTCAGTTTGATTAAGAATCAATCCGCCTCACTTCCCCAATCTTTCCATGAAACATAAGTTATATCGTTAATATCACATGAAATCTCTCCAAGATAGAACACCTTGCCCTTTGTAGTATCCTGCCTGATATCAACATACTTGCGAACATTTGCTGAGCTTTTTTTATCCAGATCACCTTTGCTCTTAACCTCTATTGCAAAAGATTTCTTCCAGTCTGCAATTATATCCACCTCAAATCCGTTTTTGTCCCTAAAGTAAGTTATATTGGGCTTCCTTGCCTGATTGTAGCGATTCTTAAGTATCTCGGCAACAGCCATTGTTTCAACAACTGCTCCCTTATGGTCGCTTAGAAGCAATTCTTCTTTTGATTCAATCCTAAGCAAATGGCACATAAGACCCGGATCGACAAAGTACAATTTCGGAGTCTTTATAATTTTTTTCCCGAGATTGTTACAATCAGGTTCTATAAGATGTATTATAAATGATGCTTCCAATATCGAACACCAATTTTTGATTGTTACTGCGGATACCCCTATACTCCGTGAAATGCTTTCGTAATTGAGTATCTGACCACTGTATAAAGCGCATATTTGGACAAACTTCCGGAAGGTGCTTAGATTAGATGAGTTAATCTGATCCTTAATATCCAAATCAAGATATGTATCTACATAGCTTTCAAACCAATCATCTGTATAATACCTTTTGTCGGGATCATGCAAAGGTGGATAAAATCCTTTTAAAGCCAAATCATAAGGATCTTTTGGCAAAAGATTTGCTTCATTTAATTCCCTGATAGAAAAAGGCAGGAGCTTCAAAAAACCAACCCGACCCGCGAGACTGTCGGTAATATTTTCCCTTAGACGGAACTGGCTTGAACCTGTCAGAATGAATTTCCCTGGGTTATGTATATTCTGATCAACGAATAGCTTAACTGCATCAAATATTCCGGGAACTTTTTGAGCTTCATCTATAATTACTCCGTTAGGAAAAGCCTTTATAAAATCCTCCGGACTGGACTCAGCCAGTTCACGATAGTTTTTAGAGTCAAACGAAACATATTTCTTATCAGGGAAAGCTGCCTTAACCAAAGTAGACTTTCCACTTTGCCTTGGGCCGGTCACTGCCACTACCGGAAATTGTTCAGCTAACCGCAATATCGCTTCATAGGAATCTCTATTTATCATGATCTCTCCATTTTTAGGATAATCCAAAGTTTAAATCTAAGATAATCTAAAGTTTAACATCAGGATAATACAAAGTCAATATGTGGATAATTAATATAAATACTCGGATATGTCCTAATTCCATCAATATTCCATATACCTCTTTCTTCCAACCCGGAAAAGTATCCGATGTTGCCAGAATAACATCCTCGGCTTTCGTAACAAGCAATTACCCCCTTTAAGGTTCTTTATTTTCCGTTGACTTTTCCTCAGAAAATTTTTATACTTAATTTGTATATTTGTATTAAAATGTGACATAATTTTTGAATACCGAGAGAAAATATGAAACGTGTACGGACCTCCGAGCTGGTTCCGGGAATGATAACCGCCGAGGATGTTTATTCCTATAATAACCAGATGATAGTACCTAATAATACCGAGCTGACGGATAAGATAATTACCCGTCTGGAGTTCTATTCCGTTCTGGCGGTAAGGATTCAGGATGAGCCGGTATCTCATACTGAGGAGTTAAGTCCGTTCGATCTGCCCTCATATTCCGAACGTATCAAGGCCAGCAAGGAATTCAAGGAATTTGAAAAGAGTTTTATCGCTACGACAGAGGAATTTAAGCAGAACCTGCGCTCCATCGTAGACGACAGGGCTCCCATAAATACCGAGGAGCTGTGCAGCCATATCTCCAACCTCATGGCCGCCCAGTCATCATCGATATCAATCTTTGATATGCTCCATAATATGCGCCAGTATGATGATCTTACCTATGCGCATTCGATTAACGTGGGGCTTATATGCAATGTTTTCGCCAAGTGGTTAAAGCTCTCTCCCGCAGAAGTTGAGAAGATGACCTTGTGTGGGCTCCTGCATGATATAGGCAAGCTCGTTGTACCTGATAATATTATCCGCAAGCCTGATAAGCTCACACCCAACGAGTACAACATAGTCAAGACTCATACGCTTCAGGGCTATAATATCCTTAAAAACTACGAGAATATAAACAATGACGTTAAAGAAGCTGCTCTTATGCACCACGAGCGCTGTGACGGTACCGGTTATCCACTGGGACTTACCGGTGATAAGATCAATAAATATGCCAAGATAGTCGCTATCGCCGATGTATATGATGCTATGACGGCTGCCCGTGTTTACCGCGGCCCGTTATGTCCTTTCAAGGTCATAAGCATCTTTGAGACAGAAGGTCTTAACAAGTACGACAGCAAGTTCATCCTTGTCTTCCTTGAGCATATTGCATCAACCTATATCAAGAACCGCGTCCGCCTGAACAACGGCATGGAAGGTGAAGTGGTATTCATGAACAAGAATGCCCTGTCACGGCCCATGATCCAGTGCCGCAACAGGTTTGTGGACCTTTCAAAGGAACCCGATGTATACATAGAGACCTTTGTATAGACCCTTGTCTTTGATTTTTCATTACATCATTTTGCTTTAGTTAAGAGTCTCTTTATATCTTCTGCGCCAAATTTATATGCTTTCCCGCAGAACTGACATTTAAGCTCCTCTTCTTTTTCTTCGTTTACTATCTTATCAAGTTCTTCTTTTCCGAGACTTATTAGGGCTTTCTCTACCCTGGCTCTGTCACAATTACATTTAAATTGCGCCGGGAGCCTGTCATTTATCTCAATGTCAAAATCACCCAGCACATACTCAAGGAGCTGCTCAGGCGTTCTTCCCTCATCCAGCAGGGTTGTTACCGGCGGCATATCCTTAAGCATGGATTCAAGTTTTGATATTATCTCATCATCAGCAAACGGCATGAGCTGTATTATGAACCCTCCCGCCTGACTGACCGTATTGTCCCTGTTCATAAGGACTCCGAGACCGACTGCCGACGGGATCTGCTCGGATGTCGCAAAATAATAGGTCAGATCCTCCGCTATCTCTCCGGTCTGCAAGGCAACCTGTCCCACATACGGATTCTTAAGACCGATATCCTTGATAATGCTCAATACTCCGTTACCTATCGCTCCGCCTACATCCAGCTTCCTTATCCCTGCAACAGGCGCAGGTTTGGCAGGGATCACCACATCAGCTGCAAGCGGATATCCCTTGACATCGACCATCCCGGTATCCACTTGTGGAGAGCCTGCTGTCACAGTCAATCCTTTCATCGGACCGTTTCCACGTATCTGGATGGTAAGAAGGTCTTTCTCACCCTTCATCATCGCACCCATCATCACTCCTGCCGTAAGTGTACGCCCCAGTGCTGCCGTCACCACCGGACTTGTATTATGGACTTGCCTTGCATATTCCGTAAGGTTCCTTGTTGTTGCAGCAAAAGACCTTATCTGCCCGTTCGCAGCCAACGCCCTTATTATATGATCACCTTCCGTAACATTTATAACTTTATCCATTTTGATCCCTCACATTCCATACCGGTAATTTAAAAACAGACCGGCTCATCAGCCGGTCTTTAATCTGAATTTCTGTACTTCCCTGTCTGTATTGACTTTCTCTATCTGAGCCCCGAGGCTTTGCAGCTTCTCGGGAAAATCCTCATAACCACGTTCTATATAATAAATATCATCTACTGTCGATACGCCATCAGCTGCAAGCGCCGCCATGACAAGTGCAGCTCCCGCCCGCAAGTCCGGTGCGGTTATCGGAGCTCCTGTAAGCCTGCTTACGCCCTCGACGATCGCGGTATTGCCTTCTACCTTTATATTAGCTCCCATCTTAAGGAGCTCGTCCACATATCTGAACCTGTTTTCGAAGATACTCTCCGTAACAACGCAGGTTCCGTCCGATATCGACAGCGCAGCTGCGATCTGCGGCTGCATATCCGTCGGAAATCCCGGATACGGAAGTGTTTTTACATGTGTATGCTTAAGCTGTCTTGAAGAAACAACCCTCAGTTCGTCATCAAACTCCTCGATCTCACAACCCATCTCAATAAGTTTTGCCGTGATCGACTCAAGATGCTTGGGGATAACGTTCTTGATCGTAACATCACCCTTGGTTATTGCAGCCGCGAACATATAGGTTCCGGCCTCTATCTGATCGGGGATTATCGAATAAGTGGTACCATGGAGTCGTTCAACCCCTTTTATCCTTATAACATCAGTACCTGCGCCCTTGATATTGGCTCCCATACTGTTAAGGAAGTTGGCCACATCAACAACATGCGGTTCCTTGGCTGCATTCTCGATTATTGTCTTGCCATCCGCAAGTGCCGCAGCCATCATTATATTTATTGTCGCACCTACGGTAACTACATCCAGATATATATGATTTCCGGTAAGTCTGTCAGCTTCGGCTGTGATAAGACCCCTTGCGATCCTGACATCTGCTCCGAGTGCCCTGAAACCCTTGATATGCTGGTCGATAGGACGGCTTCCTATATTACAACCACCGGGAAGAGCTACTTCCGCACTCTTGTACTTGCCAAGCAAAGCGCCGAGCATATAATAGGAAGCGCGTATCTTCTTTATATAAGAAGCATCTATAGTATGATCGGTGATCATCGATGCATTGATCTTAACTGTATGACGGCCAAGATGCTCTACGACAACTCCGATGCTTTCCATTGCCATTATAAGGACATTTGTATCCCTTACATCCGGCAGATTCTCTATTATTACTGTTTCATCGGTCATGACTGCAGTAGCCAGGATAGCAAGTGCTGCATTCTTGGCTCCGCCTATTTCGACCTCTCCGACTAGGGGATTCCCACCCCTGATAACATATTGTTCCACTATGTTTCCTCTAAATCGTTAATGCATATTCAGAACAGACTCTGCCACCTGAATATCTATCATATTATAAACCATAAAGAATATTGTTGTAAATCCGAACTCACTTTCTGTTAAATATTACGGATTTGTTACAATAATTCCCTTTATATTTTATAAATCATTTTACTTGACAAGTATAAGTCTCATATTATCATTTAGAGCATTTTTACTAAATATGCTCCAAATACCGCGTTTTCGCTGATCACTGCATATACTTGAGCGGATTGACCTGTACGCCGCCAACCAGTATCTCAAAATGCAGATGTGGTCCGGTACTTACACCGGTATTACCGGACAGGGCTATCTTTTGTCCCTGCTTAACCGTCTGACCGCTCTTAACAAGGATCTTGCTCAAATGACCGTATCTTGTCTGCTTGCCGTCAGGATGCTGTATCATGACAACATAGCCGTATCCGCGTCCCCATCCGGCTGTCGTGACCGTTCCGCCGCTGGATGCACAAACAGCGGTACCGACAGGTGTTGCCCAATCGATTCCCTTATGATAGGTGGATGCTCCCTTCTTAGGAGCCTTACGTTTACCGAATCCGGATGACAGTCTTCCTCCGGAAATAGGCTTAAGATAGGTAGGCGGCACCTTGGTTCCTCGTTCTACCAGCTTGGCCACTGCATCAACCACGACATCTTCGTAGATAATATCTCTTGATTCCTCACTGTCATTACGGTAGGTAACATCCGCTACCACCTTACGGAAACCGTCAACCGGCTCCCTTAACACCTTGCTCTCATTCGTAAACCAGTCATCATTATCTATATATTCTACAGGCTTATTGTAGTTTTCCTCATAGTATTTCTCCTCAATACGCATTACCGACAGTTCAGGTTCCGGTGAATTGACCTTGATCTCATCACCCGGTCTTATAAGCGCCTTTGTATTCGGTATGGTCTCCGGATTTAGAGCTATGAGGTTATCTATCGTCGTATTGTTCTTATCCGCAATTACGGATAGCGAATCGCCTGCAACCACCTCATATATCTTGCTCTTCTCCTGTTCCTTGGTCACAAGGTCTAATGCTTCCTCAAATGTGCTTATCTTGTCAGGATCGGCATAAGCCTGTACCACTTCCACATTTTCCCCAAAGTACAGATCCCTGATACCGAAATGGAATTCGGACATATCCTGATCAAGTGCAGCGGAGAATATCTTGTTTACTTTTTCAAATGCACCTGCGACCGGAAATCCAAACTCTTCACCCTGAGCCTCAAATTCCTCTGTCCTTGTGATAGAAGCTGTCAGCACATTAAGCTCCCTTGTGGGATCCAGCACCAGTTCAACGTGAAAATCATCCTCCTCATCATAAGGATGCTTCGCTCTTATGAGCAGCTTATGAACCTCTTCGGCAGTCCTTAAGTTGACTGTGAATTCATTGATCTTGACTTCATACACGGGTTCTTTGGTCTTGAATATGTTCTGACGGAAAACTTCGCCAATATTTGAGATGACGGTTTCTTCGTCATCGATGCGGTTAAAGACATCTGTTTTCACATTGGTCCTTATATCGCAATTGATCAGCACAAGCTCATTGGTCTCACGGGCTATCCTCTTGCGTGCTTCCATTACCATTCTCTCAACATCGGCGCCTTCTTCAACCACGCCGACTGCATTTCCGTTGACAAAAATGGTAACCCTGCTTCCCGTTTCCTTGACTTTCCCCACTGATCCAAAATCAACGATAAAGGACACAAGTGCAATAAACAGCATTGTTGCTATATGTTTGTAAATGATTATTCTGGCAAATCTTGTCAGCATATCCCCTTATTATACTCCGTTGCCCCTAAAAATACTTCCAAATCCCCACTAAATGCTTATTCCATCATACTTCTTATGCAAGTTATGGGATTATACGGAAAAACCAGCAGATAATGAACGCCAGATTGGCGATCCCAAATACCAGCGTTACCGCCACAAGCGCCTTGATGGCATTAAGTCCCCTCTTAACCTTACC
The DNA here is from genome assembly GCA_017524595.1 of Lachnospiraceae bacterium. Classification (GTDB taxonomy): domain Bacteria; phylum Bacillota; class Clostridia; order Lachnospirales; family Lachnospiraceae; genus UBA2868. The sequence goes on from JAFXVI010000106.1 coordinate 22,284, forward strand.
ATACGTCTGCGCATCCTGCTCTGTGATCACTTCCTGGACATTGCGATAGCATTTTATAGCTTCCTTATGAACATGGTCTTCCATATCTATAAATGCCTTCTCTGCAGTAGCCTTGTCGAAGACATTATCTTTTGCTTCCTCTTCCTTCTTATCTATTAGCTCTTCTTTTAAAAGCTTGAGCATTTCAGTATTTGAGAATACAGCCTTAAGTATTTCCTCTTTATTCGCTTCGGACAGACTCTTATAATCAATCTTCTCCTCGCTGTCAAGGTCATCCATGATATCGCTCAGTAAACGGTAATTCTTATTGAGCAGCTTGGTATTGGAATCAACTGCACGCAGTATCTCCTTATCTGAACTGTCTCTGTTCGCGCGTTCGTCATAAATAAAATCCTGGATGACATCAAGCTGCCTTTCGTTGCAGTCGGTCACTGTATCCTTAATCTGCTCTATGCTTACCGATCCGGCAACTGTCCTGCGTCTGTCGGCATAATCCCTGTCGGTCCTTGTTCTGTCATAACCGTCCCTGCTGCCTGATGCGCCTTTGTTTATATTTAAGTTCTTTTCCAATTTACTTGCAAACCTGCTGAAGCTTTCCATAATATTCCTCTCCTGCTTTATCTGGATTCTGCGTATTGTTCAAATAAAAATCATCGAACCGCTTAAATCCTATATAAATGTCCATAATCCATAACATTTTACCATTTTTTCATTCTAAAAACAAGAATGCCGGTTTTGTGCAATTTGTTTTGTTTTTTTGATTTTTGGAAAGATATTTTGTGCGTTTTAACTATCTGTTAAAGATTTGTTCATTATTTATTCATATATGATTGCTACTATTTCATTAGACAGAGAGAAGAAGAAAGTTGATATTTTTTCATAATATTGCCCAGGTGATCTCATCCACCTGGGCACTCCTCATTTAATGGCTTCTTCTTCCAGCTTCTTCGCTTCACGTATCTCCTCGTTCAGCTGAAGCATCCGGTCATCCAGTGCCGACACCATCTGCGCACACTCATACAGTTCTTTCTTGATCTCCTCGGGCGCATTCATTTCAAACTTGTAATTCATCTTATGCTCGAGACTCGCCCAGAAATCCATCGCAACCGTTCTTATCTGAACCTCTACTTTGGTATCGATAACACTGTCAGACAGATATATCGGCACGCTTACTATCATATGATAGCTCTTATAGCCGCTCTCCTTCGGATTCTTGATATAATCCTTTATCGACAGCACCTTTACATCACTCTGATTTGCAAGCATATCTGCAACCCTGTAAATATCCGACGTAAACGAGCATATTACTCTTATACCCGCAATATCATTTATATATTTCTGCATATTTTCAAGGGTTGATTCATAGCCGCGTCTCTTAAGCTTCCTTACTATACTCTCCGATGTCTTAACGCGCGACTTGATATGCTCTATGGGGTTATACTGATGGATATGCTGGAATTCGTCATTCAGTATCTCCAGCTTGGTTCCTATTTCCTTAAGTGCCGAATTATAAAGTAAGATCATCGTCTGCCAGTCGGCAACCTGATTATTCTCATCAAGTTTATACTCCACTTGGCTATTCCTCTCCGGTATATCCGTTCCGGTAAACAAATATACCCGTTTTATTGCGTTATATTGACCTCGTTACCGGTCTGTCCTGATTTTATACTTTACTAACTTCCTGCTTTAGTATAACATAGTTTGTATGAATTTGCACTAAGTTTACCTAATTTCAAAGTCATTTTTGAATATTTTTGTATATATTGTACAAGAGATTTCTTGGATAATATGTCACTTAAAAAATCAAAAGCACTAAAACGGAAGATTTGATTAAAGGAGACTGATAATGCGCATATGGGCCAGGCTTATTTACGATAATCACATACTCAAAGACACTGTGATCGAGGACTATGGTGAAGATACCCGTACCCACAAGATCTTTAATGTTGTGGATAAGATATGTTCCGAATTTGATCTTAGCCGTCCCATATGGCTTGATGCCACGGTAGAAGACTTTAAGCGTCATTCAAAATGCCGTTTCGGAAAGGACAATTTCATAGATTCCATTGATTTTGACTATATGGAATTTCAGGTACTTGAGGAAGACTGACATGACTTTAAGTTAAGGGTTATTATTTGGATTATTTTACCGATATAATTATCAGATGTGACGAACATCTGATTTCAATCATGGCCGGATTGAAGCACCATACTAAGATCGACCACGGAGGGCATACATGAAACAGCAACGGATTTCTGCGTAATGTATATGCTCTTTTTTATTTGTATACATGGATGGAAGCGATTAAAATGTGGTGGTCTTCTAATAATCAGATAAAGGGGGATTTTTATTGATAATTTCTGGCAGTAACATAGGAATGGAATCCGTAAGGAGATATTCCTCATTGCGCATGGATGCGTACGGTATCACAACAAGACAGCCCAAGGTTTTGTCAGATACGGATACCGTAAGCGAAAGCAACAGCAAACCAACGGCGGGAAGCTTCAAAAATTCAATGGACAACCTGTTGAAGCGCTTCGAAACCGCGAAGACATCCCGCATTACTCCGAATCATTTTGAAGAAAGCGCTATGGACCGCATAAGGACCGAATGCATCAACTTCCTTATCCGGCTCCTGTTCGGCGGCAGCATTGATGAAAATGATTACTCCTGTTCAGATCTTAAGGATGACAGCAATGACTCTGACAGCGGTAGTTCAGGGAATCCCGTTACATCATTGTCAAAAGGGCTTGCCATGTATGAAGCTCACTATTTCTATGAATCCGAAGATGTAAGCTATCAGACAACAGGCACTGTGGTCACAGCCGACGGACGTGAGATTGATTTTAACTTAAGCTTCCAAATGAGCAGAAGCTTTGAACAGTACTATGAGAAAGAGCATACGCTCAACATTGGAAAACTGTGTGATCCTCTTGTTATCAATCTTGATACTGATATAGCAAGCGTGTCGGATCAGAAGTTTATGTTTGACATTGATTCGGACGGTATTAAGGACAGTATTTCAACACTAAACAAAGGAAGCGGTTTCCTTGCACTTGATTTAAACGGGGATGGTGTGATAAATGACGGAAGCGAATTGTTTGGCACCGCCTCGGGAGACGGATTTAAGGATCTGTCAGTCTACGATTCTGACGGAAACGGTTGGATAGACGAAGCTGACGAGATATGGGACAAGCTTCTTATCTATTCACCAAATGAAGACGGCAGCTCTTCTCTTTATGGATTATCGGAAAAGGGCGTGGGTGCCATATTCCTTGGCAATGTATCCACTGACTTTTCGTTAAACAACAGCACTGATAATTCCGTAAATGCTGTTATCCGCAAAACCGGCATGTTCCTGTTTGAAAACGGGATGGCCGGAACAGTGCAGCATCTCGATGTGGCCAGCTAAATAAAGGGACATGGGGACGGTTCTTTTGTCCCACACCAAACTACTTTAACTATAGGATTTTAGTAAGGTGTGGGACAAAAGAACCGTCCCCGTGTCCCATCTTAATTACCCTGCATAGTAATTTATCAGACATCCTTTAAGGATTATTTCCCTCTCATCATCGGTCAGATCACCGAGACGCACGGTAAATTCCTTAAGTTCATCTCCCACTACATAAGCCTTTATCTCTTCTGCCTTATCCTCAACAGCCTTACGGATACCCGGGAAGAACAGGTAATCCTTATTCTTAAACGGCAGTTCACCTTCTTTTATAATAAACGGCAGCATACCCCAGTTGATGAGGTTGGAGCGATATCTCTTGGTCGCATACTCATTGGCTATATTGGCCCATCCGCCAAGTACCTTCTGACATGAAGCCGCCTGTTCACGCGCAGAACCGTCACCCGGCTTAACAGCAAATATCGTACTTCCAAATCCTGTATTGGTTTTATCCGTGTCAGCGAATTTCTTTTTAATACTGTCCATTACGCCTTTTATATCCGGATTCGCTTCACAGGGATGTCCGCCACTTATCCTTGCATCCTCTGCCTTCTCTATTTCCTTGGCAAGTCCGACATAATCCGGATCCTTCCTTGAAAGCGTAAACTCCGCAAGTCCCAGAGGATTTGAACGGAATGACGATGTCTCACCTGAAGGGATCAGCTCGTCGGTAGTCGTTACCGGATCATGGATCTCGGATACGCACCTTAACACAAGGTTTTCCGGCAATGCGCTCATCTTCGGCCAGTCCTTGATATTCGGTCCAAACTTGATCTCTTCATCAGGATCAGCCACGCCCTTTGAATCAAATACACGGTTCTCATATATCGTCTTATCAAAATGATATTTATATTTCTTAAGAGTCCCTTCCTCGATGAACCTGTCTGCACCGGTAAGATAACCCTTGTTTGCAGCCGTGGCTGCGATGGAACGTGCATCCATAAGAGCAACCGAAGATATCTGACCGTTCTGGAGCTTGGAACCTTCGCGGTTCGGGAAGTTCCTGGTTGAATGCCTTATCGAAAATGCATTGTTGGCAGGTGTATCGCCCGCACCGAAGCACGGTCCGCAGAACGCTGTCTTAAGTACAGCACCGGTTTCAAGTATCTTTGCCGCACAGCCGTTTTTGATAAGTTCCATATAAACAGGCATAGAAGCGGGATACACGCTCAATGTAAATTCATCTGATCCGATACTCGTTCCCTCAAGGATATCCGCTGCCGCACAGATATTCTCAAATCCGCCACCTGCACAGCCTGCTATGATACCTTGATCCACATACAGTTTCCCGTCTCTTATCTTATTCTTAAGCGTATACTCAACCTGCCCGTCAAGACTTACAAGAGCCCTCTTCTCCACATCGTCAAGTATATCGAGGAGATTCTCATTAAGCTCATCTATCGTATATGTGTTGCTCGGATGGAAAGGCATTGCGATCATCGGCCTTATCGTGCCTAAGTCGATCTCGATAAGTCCGTCATAATATGCCACGTCGCCCGGATCGAGCCTCTTATACTCTTCCTTCCTTCCATGGATCTCGTAGAATTCCTCTATCTGCTCATCTGTCCTCCATATAGAAGATAAACAGGTTGTTTCCGTAGTCATTACATCAATGCCTATCCTGAAGTCGGCACTGAGTGAAGCAATGCCTGGTCCAACAAATTCCATTACCTTATTCTTGACATATCCGTTCTTAAATACGGCTCCGATTATCGCAAGCGCAACGTCCTGAGGACCAACGCCTGGAACGGGTTCTCCCATAAGATATACGGCCACAACTCCCGGCCTGTCAATATCGTAGGTTCTGTTAAGAAGCTGTTTAACAAGCTCCGGACCACCCTCTCCGACTGCCATTGTTCCAAGTGCACCGTATCTTGTATGCGAATCGGAACCAAGGATCATCTTGCCGCACCCTGCAAGCATCTCCCTTGCAAACTGATGTATAACTGCCTGATGAGGCGGAACATACACGCCGCCGTATTTCCTGGCACAGGACAATCCAAACATGTGGTCATCTTCATTTATGGTACCACCAACTGCGCATAAGCTGTTATGACAGTTCGTAAGAACATAAGGCATGGGGAACTTCTCAAGTCCCGAGGCACGGGCCGTCTGGATGATACCCACGAAAGTTATATCATGGGAGGTAAGCTTATCAAACCTTATCTTAAGCTTATCCATTGTTTCTGCAGTGTTATGCGACTTAAGGATACTGTAAGCAATGGTATTCTTAACCGCCTCTTCCTTCGTTACCTGCCTGTCTGCAGCTGCCTGTACCTTCTCCTGTGCTCCGTCATTATCAGGGATTACAGTACTCCCGTTTACAAGCCAGGCTCCGCCTTCCATTAAATTGACCATGAATCTCCTCCTGCTATTTTTGCGTTGAAAGTGACATATATGAGTCATTGTTATTATCACGTGATCCCTCAAGAGACAAGTGATGCCATACAGGAAGCAGCGCTCTGATGAGTATGGATCCAAAGATCATACACGATATGACCTCTCCTATTCCCACTGTAAGCATCTGTAAGGGTATTCCTCCGGGGATCCCATATGCATATGTTAAAATAAATGGTATTATCAGACAATTGGATATTACCGGCGGTATCGTTACCAGAAACTTGTTTTTTCTTAAATACCACGAACCCACTGCTCCGATCAATGTTGCCAATGAACCGAAAATGATATCAGGGAGCATACAGCCGGTTATGATGTTACTTAACAGACACCCTATAGCTAATCCCGGTATCGCTGCCGGCGTAAAGAACGGCAATACCGTAAGAGCCTCTGAAAACCTTACCTGGATCATCCCGCTGGCCAGATTAAAGCCGGCCGCAATGACGGTAAGAGCAGTATAAAGAGCAGCTATTACAGCTGCCTGAGTGATAAACAGAACTTTCTTATTCATTTGAACCTCCTTTAGGAATTCACACTCATAAAAAACTGAGATTATCGGATGGGAAGGAGCTAACATCCGTTTTGCAACTTCGCAAGTATAGCATATCGCTATTTAGATTTCAAGCATTCCATGTACTTACGGATACCATTCGCTTATCTTTTCGTTTGATACCTCAAAATGCTGGTAATCTTTACTGTTTTTCCATTCACCGCCCCATTTAAAACCGTGTTCGATGAACAGGTTATAGCACAGGTCGCCTTTTTCTATCTTATAATCAAACTGCGCATCTCTGTCAGCATAGGGTTCCCCACCTGCAGGATCAACATTTCTCTTACCTTCCACGGTCGTGATATACGGGTTATACAACGGATTTATATCTACTGCCAGCCCTCTGCCGTGTTTGGATATATTTTTGGTACGCGGAACAAACCGGAAATTAAAGCATGATGAATTATTATCCTCCATCGACAAATCGTCATCTGCGTCATATTCATCCACAAGCCTTATCTTTTCGATCGGATAGCCATTCTCATACAGATCCTTAAATATTTCCAGCACATCCTCTGCAATATGCGTGTTTACGATCATCTCGCCTTCATGCTCTGTGCCGTTAATATCCCTGTGCAGTACATGCAGGTATCTTAAGTCCTCTCTTGGAAGCGTGCAGTCTTCCTTAAATGACTTTCCGTATATCCGTGCAAATATATCACCATCTATCTCTGTTATGTAGAAGCTTTCCCCCGCAACTGTATCTTCTCTCATGCTCTCCATTCCGTTTATTTCCGTTTCCTCTGACCTTTTGGCTATATGATATTCTGCTTCTTCCCCAGCCGCCTTATTACCTTCCGGAAAGTCACCCTCATCATCTTCCTCATCTCCGGTCCTTTCATTCAGCTTGATCACCGGCTCTTCTTCGGCAGTATCGGATGGTGAATCTTCCTGCTGTTCCTTTATATCAGGTGAGGCTGTCCCGTGGAAACCGGTACCGCATCCTGACAGCAATACTGTCATTACAAATATGAATATAAAGAACTTTACAGGTCTATCCATCCCTTTTCATATCCCTCTCTTATCTTCCGGATCATCTGCCGATCCACCCGAACAATCCTCTGAATACGGCCCTGCACAGCACGAAAACGGAATTTCTCATATCCGCCCGGACTACAGCATCCGATCCTGCAGGCGTGAAATAATACAGGCAGCTTGTATATGCCCTTGTCTTATGCCATGACCGGTTAAGCTTATCATACGATACCGTGGCAACCCGTCCCCAGGTAGACAGCTTGATGAGCGGTGCATCATCACCGTTATCTACGATGCCTGTTATCGTCATAAAGTGGGATCTTACTCCCTTCTTAGTATCACTCCCGCTTTCCAGTTCGCCGCTCCTGCCTGAATAAAGCCTCAAGGGATGCCTGTTAAGAGAAGTCAGCATGACAATACATCCTCCCTTACTAAGTCCCTCTTTTATGAACTCAAGCCCCCTGTCATATGAACAGAACGCTGTCGGCAGCGCATGAACATGCAGCAGCAGTCCCTTGCTCCTGCAGAACTTTAGCGTACCGCTTATAAATCCGTTAAGGCTTAGCCCGAGATTTGAAGGGATTACCTTAAATACCTTATTATCCCTCTTTACTGCATCATATATCCGCCTTATCACCGGAACTTCCAGTACAAGCATTGATCTATAGATATCCCCCATAAGAGAGATAAAATCATCCTTATAATATACATCCCCCGTAAGCGCCTTAAGCTCTCCCGCCACACCTTCATCCATGAATCGCTCAGGATACTTACATGCAAGGGTACGGAGCATATTTGCACAGGCTACAGAACCGCAGCCTGCTACAGCCCTGGTATTCGACATATACCAGTTCTGGTCTCCGCCGTAGTACTTTCCTCCCGATCTCCTGTCAGTTATTATCAGCGGATCATATTCAGTTTTTCTATCTTCACCTGTTTTTGCCATCGTATTTTTCCGCCTTCTATCCAAACATAAACACAATGATCTATGCATGATCCCACTACAGGAAATACATAACAACTGGTATTGTAAATATCGATGTGACCGTAGTAAGTATTATTCCCGCCGAGATCAGGTCTTCCTTTACACCGTACTGTTTGGCCATCATGATCGGCATATTCGCGGCAGGCATCGCTGACATCACGGCTATCGTCCTCAATATGAGTTCATTTGTGATGAACATCTTCATAACATATATGATGATCACCGGCACAATGATCTGACGGATCACCACAAACACATACAGTCTCCATTTTGTAAACACTTCTCTTGGGATCATCTGTGCAACTGACGTACCCAGAACGAGCATTGACAGGAAAGTCGTGCAGTTCGCTATATAGGTAAGCGTAGAATTTACCATATCAGGCAGCTTGATATCCGACAGATATATAACTATTGTCACTACCGCCATAACCGTGCCGGAATTTATGATATTCTTAACAGAAAAATCGTCCTTTAGCTCCTCATCCGGATGCTGCTGCGCCGCCACAGCCCTTAAGGATGATGCCCCGTAAGTATAGATTATTATATTGAACACAAGGCAGCAGATCGAAACGAAGATAAGTGACTCTGAGCCAAGTACTGCAGATGCAAACGGGATGCCGATAAACCCAACATTTCCGAAGATAGCGATCATCCTGTATGCATATCTTTTATCTTTTTCCACTTTAAGAAGCATCGGGATCAGGTATGCAAACGGAATAAGTATCACATACATTATAGCAAAGCTCAAAAATGCCATACCTACTGCTCCCGCACTGACTTTCTGTTCTTCAGAGAGCGCTGAACACAAAAGAGTTATCGGATTTGTGATATTTACAATGATCCACGATAAATGTCTGGATGATTCATTGGACAGATGATTTTTCTTATATAGATATACTCCGATCAGTATCATCACAAAGATGATGATCATCTGTTTTTGTACGACCCAAATACTCATGCCTTTCCTTCTTCTTGTTAAGGGGTTTTATTGTCTTTCTTTCAAATCAAGGGACCGCAATCCTGCGATCCCTTGCATCAATATCCTGTGGTTATCCTTCTTTATTTCCTGATCGTAACCTTATCAAGATGCCATATATCATTTACATATTCCTGAATGGTACGGTCTGATGTAAACTTACCGGAACATGCGGTGTTAAGTATTGCCATCTTAGCCCATCTCTTCTCATCCTTGTAGGCTTCTTCAACCTTCTTCTGAGCCTCGGCGTATGCCTTGAAGTCCTTCAGGATGAAGTATGTATCAGCCCTTGATGAAACCTGAGTGTTGAGCAGCGAATTATACAGATCTCTGAACATCTCAGGATCGTTCGGACAGTAATATCCGTTTATGAGCTGCATAAGTACCTTGCGGATATCAGGATCATTGTTGAATATCTCCTGTGGATTGTAACCGCCGCGGTTCTCATAATTTATTACTTCTTCTGAACTAAGACCGAAGATAAATGCGTTATCCTTGCCTACTTCTTCAACTATCTCGACATTGGCTCCGTCCATTGTACCGAGCGTAACCGCTCCGTTAAGCATGAACTTCATGTTACCTGTTCCGGAAGCCTCCTTACTTGCCGTAGATATCTGCTCGGATACATCAGCTGCTGCAAAGATCCACTCGGCATTTGATACACGGTAATCCTCTATGAACACTACCTTGATCTTGCCGTTTATCGAAGCATCATTGTTAACAACATCTGCAACCGTGTTTATAAGCTTGATCGTAAGCTTGGCTGTCCTGTAGCCTGCTGCCGCCTTTGCACCGAAGATGAAAGTCCTCGGATAGAATTCCATCTCTGGATGCTCCTTAAGTTCATTATAGAGGTACATTATATGCAGGATGTTAAGCAGCTGTCTCTTGTACTCATGAAGACGCTTTACCTGAACGTCAAAGATCGATCTCGGATCAACCTCAATACCGTTGTTCTCAAGTATATACTTTGCAAGGCGTACCTTGTTCTGATACTTGATATTCATGAATTCCTGCTGAGCCTTCGGATCATCAGCAAACACCTTAAGCTTATTGATCTTGGGAAGGTTCGTGATCCAGTCATCACCTACCCTTGAAGTAACCCAGTCTGCAAGCAGCGGATTTCCGTGGAGCAGGAAACGCCTCTGTGTGATACCGTTTGTCTTGTTATTGAACTTCTCAGGCATCATCTCATAGAAATCCTTTAACTCCTGATTCTTAAGGATCTCTGTATGTAGCCTAGCAACACCGTTTACGGAGAAACCAGCGCAGATCGCAAGGTGAGCCATCTTAACCTGTCCGTCATAAATGATCGCCATCTTGCGGACCTTCTCCTCGTTACCGGGATACTTGGCCCTTATCTGCTCAATGAATCTCCTGTTTATCTCTTCAACTATCTGATATATTCTCGGAAGAAGTCTTGAGAACAGCTCTATAGGCCATTTCTCCAAAGCTTCCGACATAATCGTATGGTTCGTATAAGCGCAGGTCTTAGTGGTAACCGCCCATGCTTCATCCCAGCCAAGGTTATACTCATCCATAAGTATCCTCATAAGCTCAGCTACCGTGACCGTCGGATGTGTATCATTAAGCTGGAAGACCACCTTCTCATACAGCTTCCTTACATCATCATGTGTACGCATGTATTTCTCAACCGCTTCCTGGATGCTGGCTGAAATAAAGAAGTACTGCTGCTTAAGCCTGAGTTCCTTGCCTGCGTAATGATTATCATTGGGATAAAGCACCTCGCAGATATTCCTTGCAAGGTTCTCCTGCTCAACGGCCATCTTGTAATCGCCCTTGTCAAAGGAATCAAGCTGGAAACATTCAACCGGCTGTGCGTCCCAGATTCTTAACGTATTAACTATCCTGTTGCCATAACCTACTATAGGCAGATCATAAGGAATAGCCTGTACCGACTGATATCCTTCCTGCGAAAAATGACTCTCGCCAAACTCATCTACATCCACCTTAACGTAGCCGCCGAACTTAACTAACTTGGCATACTCTGGACGGCGCAGCTCGAACGGATTACCGTCCTTAAGCCAGTTATCCGGTACCTCTACCTGATAACCATCTCTTATTTCCTGCTTAAACATACCGTAGCGGTATCTGATACCGCAGCCGTATGCACTGTATCCAAGTGTTGCGAGTGAATCGAGGAAGCAGGCAGCCAGACGTCCGAGACCTCCGTTACCAAGAGCTGCATCCCTCTCCTGATCTTCAACAAGGTTGATATCTATGCCCAGCTCGTCAAGTGCTTCCGCTACTTCCTTGTATTCCCTTAAGTTAATAAGGCTGTTGCCCAGAGCCCTTCCCATAAGGAACTCCATCGAAAGATAGTAGACAGTCTTTGGATCCTTCTTCTCATAAGCCTTCTGGGTATCCATCCAGTTGTCAATGATGGTATCCTTAACCGCATAACAAACTGCCTGGAATATCTGCTGTTCCGTAGCTTCCTTAAGCGTTTTGCGGTAAAGTGTCTTCACATTGTCGCTGACAACCTTCTTAAATGCTTCCTTGTCGAACTGCTGTGCCTGTTTCTTAACCAAACTCTTATCCTCCTACAAGTTTTTCTATATTACCTTAAATTTTCTTCACGCCCAATACAACCTTCTCGCCATTGATATCCCATGGTTTATCATACCCTTCGATTGTATCATATTTGATATCATCTGCCATTACATCCCTGATGATATCCGCCTTGTTAGCTTCCATTATGCCCTTAAGCCTGTCATTGTCCTTAGCATAAACAATGATCTTGTCCATGACTTCGAAACCGGCTTCCTTACGCATGGTCTGTATCTTACTTATAAGCTCACGCACAAATCCCTCTTCGATGAGTTCAGGTGTAAGATTTGTGTCAAGAACCACCGTTACCTGATTATCATTTTCGGATACGTAACCGTCCTTCTGAACAGGCTCAATAAGCAAGTCTTCTTTAGATAATACAACCTCTGAACCGCCTATGTCAAACTTAAGCTCGCCCTCAGTATTAAGCTTGTCCATAGCCTCATTTCCGTCTATTTCCGCAAGTGTCTGCTTGATCTGACCGATAAGCTTGCCGTACTTAGGCCCCAGTGTCTTAAGCTGCGGCTTGAACGAATACGACGTATAGTCGCTCACATCATCCCTGAATTCGACTGATTTTACATTAAGTTCATCCTCTATTATCTCCTTGTAGAACTCGGACAGTTCAAAAGGAGCTTTCACGAGCATCTTGCCTATCGGTTGCCTGTTCTTGATATTGCAGGCATTCCTACAGGCACGCCCCATAACGACGGTCTTAAGCACCGCATCCATGTTCTTCTCAAGTTCAGCATCTATGAACGCCTCGTTTACCTTCGGAAAATCACACAGATGTATGCTCTCGGGTGCCGATTTATCTATGTTCCTTACAAGGTTTAAGTAGATCTGCTCTGTCATGAACGGTATCATGGGAGCTGCAGCCTTGCTTATAGTAACAAGTGATGTATATAACGTCATATATGCATTTATCTTATCCTGCTCCATGCCCTTGGCCCAGAACCTCTCACGGCACCGCCTTACGTACCAGTTCGACAGATCATCCACGAACTCCGATAATGCTCTTGCCGCCTCGGGTATCCTGTAATTAAACAGGTTATCATCAACTTCGCCTACAACAGTATTGAGCTTGCTTAATATCCACTTGTCCATAACGGGAAGTTTATCGTATTCAAGCTCATACTTGCTTGCGTCAAAGTCATCTATATTCGCATACAGTACAAAGAACGCATAGGTATTCCACAGGGTACCCATGAATTTACGCTGTCCTTCCATAACCGCCTTGTCATGGAAACGGTTGGGAAGCCATGGTGCCGAATTAATATAGAAATACCAGCGGATGGCATCCGCGCCCATCGTCTTAAGCGCTTCGAACGGATCCACAGCATTACCCTTGCTCTTGCTCATCTTTTCGCCGTTCTCATCAAGCACAAGTCCGAGAACTATTACATTCTCATAAGGCGACTTATTGAACAGCAGTGTTGATTCCGCCATCAGTGAATAGAACCAGCCTCTTGTCTGATCCACGGCTTCTGAAATGAACTGTGCCGGGAACTGACTTTCAAATAATTCCTTATTCTCAAACGGATAATGATGCTGTGCAAAAGGCATTGCTCCCGAATCAAACCAGCAGTCGATAACCTCCGGTACACGTTTCATTTCTTTACCGCAATCAGGACACTTGCAGGTTATCTCATCTATATAAGGCCTATGAAGCTCAACCGTAAGCACATCATCACGTCCTGAAGCAGCCTTAAGCTCTTCTCTTGAACCAATGCACAGCTGTTTGCCGCAATCAGGGCATTCCCAGATATTTAGAGGGGTTCCCCAGTAACGGTTACGGGATACGCCCCAGTCCTGTATATTCTCAAGCCAGTTGCCGAAACGTCCCTCACCTATCGAGGGCGGTATCCAGTTGACTGTCTTATTGTTTGCAACAAGGTCATCCCTTACAGCCGTCATCTTTATAAACCACGATTCCCTTGCATAATAAAGAAGCGGTGTATCGCAGCGCCAGCAGTGAGGATAGTCATGTTCAACCTTAGGTGCGCTGAACAACTGGCCTCTCTTATCAAGCTCTATGAGTACGTTCTTATCGCAGTCGATCGCTCCGGCTTCCAGTTCCTCCTTGGTAGGCTTGCACCTCATGCCCGCAAAAGGAGTAACATCTTTCATCACGCCGCGCTCATCCACCATTTGTACAAACGGCGCGTCATACTTACGTCCTACCCTTGCATCATCTTCACCGAAAGCAGGTGCTATATGAACGATACCGGTACCGTCAGACATCGTTACATAATCATCACAATAAATAAAGAAGGCTTTCTTATGCTGCTTTTCTGCTTCATCAGCAGCACACTGATACAAAGGCTCATATTCCTTATATTCAAGATCCGTGCCCTTGTAAGATTCGATTATTTCGTAGGCAGGAACTCCTTCCTCCCTTTCAATGCCACCAAGCACTGTATCTGCAAGCGCCTGTGCAAGGATGTATACCTTGCCGTCGGCTGCCTTAACCCTTATATATGTCTCCTCAGGGTTCACGCACAACGCTATATTCGAGGCAAGTGTCCACGGCGTTGTCGTCCATGCAAGAAAATACGCATTTTCCTCGCCTTTTATCTTAAATCTTACGATAGCTGTTCTTTCCTTAAGAGTCTTATATCCCTGTGCAACCTCATGTGAAGAAAGCGGGGTACCGCAGCGCGGGCAATAAGGCACGATCTTAAAGCCCTTGTATAAAAGACCCTTATCCCATATCTGCTTAAGGGCCCACCACTCAGACTCGATAAAATCATCATGATAGGTAACGTAGGGATTATCCATATCTGCCCAGAATCCGACCGTTCCGGAGAATTCCTCCCACATACTCTTATACTGCCATACCGATTTCTTGCATTCCTGTATGAATGGATCAAGACCGTATTCCTCGATCTGCTCCTTGCCGTCAAGCCCAAGCCTGACCTCTACCTCCAGCTCAACCGGCAGTCCGTGAGTATCCCATCCTGCCTTACGAGGAACATAATAGCCCTTCATGGTACGGTATCTGGGTATCATATCCTTAATGACACGCGTCAAAACATGACCTATATGCGGCTTGCCGTTAGCTGTAGGCGGTCCGTCATAAAAGGTATAGGTCTCTCCTCCCTTCCTGTTCTCCATACTTTTTCTGAAAATGTCATTGTCGGACCAGAACTTCTCTATTTCTTTTTCTCTCTCAACAAAGCTTAGATCCGTAGATACCTTGTTATACATTTCTTTCTTACCTTTCTTTTCTTCTTTTAACGATCAAAACAATAACAGCAGTCACGATCGGAAATACAATGTTCACTGGCATGCCACCCTCAAGGCCGAATTCCACATCATAAAAGAGGCTTTCCTTTACGGCATCCGGTGTGAACAATGACCGCTGACAGACAATTCCTGAATTCGGAAGTCCAAGGATTATGTTCTGAGTAAAATTCCAGGCTGTATGGAGCATGACAGGAAACCAGATACTGTCCAACACCACAGTCATTATGCCAAAACATACGCCTATCACAAAGATTGTCACTAGATTATAAACCTTGACTCCGGGATTGACAATATGAATAAGACTGAATATGACAGGATTCAGCAGGATGGCAAAAATCATGTTATATCTTTCTTTAATGGCACTCAGCCCGTAACCCCTGTAGAGAAGTTCCTCCGTACCGGATTGGATACATACAAAAGCAAGCGACACAATAAGAAACAACGGATCAAATTTCATAAAGGAAAAGTGTAAATCCCCATTTAGCATTGCAATGAAAGCACATAGTATATTGAGCACGAATCCGATCAAAAGACCAAGCAATGCCATTTTTATATTGTTTCCGCTTCTGCCCTTATGTTTTTCGTGTTTAAGACTGTGAAATATCGGTTTTTCTACGAAAAACAAATAGCCTATCAATATCAGATCAACTATTATGAACGGCAGATAGAATGTAAAAACCAGATTCCACCCTCCGTCTGTTATTCCAGAAAACAGGACATATGCCGTGATCTGTCCGATGCTCAAGCCTACAGTAATGATAATTATCATCATCACTGTAACAAACAAAAAATTGTGACGTTTTAATTTTTTATCTGTTTCTGTTTTCATTCACATATTCTTTCATGCTAAATGAGTCAAACGAAACCATCCCAAATGACTCATCTTATGACCACGCTCGCGTGCTCCATCCTCCAGTCGATACATCTCTTAAGATAATGTATATATTCCGGGTTCTTGCACATTCCCTTGCCATCAATATCTGATATCTTCGCAACATCCATTCCGTTGCAGGCTGTTGTCTTCATTACTATATTAAGCGCAGGCACGTCTGTATCATTTGCAATATATGTTCCGATACCGAATGCCGTCTTTACCTTATCCTTAAAATACCTGTTTATCTTGGTAGCTTTCTCAAAATTAAGGCTGTCTGAGAACAATAACGTCTTGGTCTTTGGATCGATACCAAGCTCCTTATAGTGGGCTATCATCTTCTCGCCCCACTCATACGGATCGCCGCTGTCATGACGTACACCTGAAAACAGCGTTGAATAGGTAAGCTGGAAGTCCCTGAGAAAGCAGTCTGTAGTGATCGCATCTGTAAGGGCGGTTCCGTTTAAAACCCCGTATTCCTTAACCCATGCATCAAGGGCGTACCAGTTGGAATATGCGGGATTATGCTTGTGATTACCCTGTCCGACACACATTATCCACTCATGCGCCATCGTGCCCACAGGCGTGATACCGTATTTCTTCGCAAGATATACATTAGAGGTTCCCACAAAAATCGAACCGTCGTATTTGCCATCCTTTAAGGCTTTAACCGCAAGCTCCTGGGCTTCTGCAGACAAACGCCTCCTCATACCGAATTCCGAAAAGGCATTAAGCTCGTATTCTCCGTTCTCAAGCTTGGCTACCTTATCCCGAAGCCTCTCCTTAAAGCTCTTAATGAGCTCATCGTAATCATAGGCCATTCTGAAATACACTTCGTTTACTATCGCAAGCGTCGGTATTTCATACATGGATGTATTTAGCCATGTACCCTTGGTTTCTATGGTAAGTCCGCACTCAGAGTCCGTCCCTATCTCAAAATCATTATATCTTGGCTTCCAAAGCCTTAAAAAATCAATATATGAACCCCTGAGCCACTTGATATTATTAAGATATTCAAGTTCATCTTCATTGAACCGCAGATTGCAGTACATCCTGATCTGATCCCTTATCTCCTCAACCATTTCAGGCGTAAAATGCACATCTTCATTCCTGCACTTGAAGCTCCAGGTCGTCTTGTAATCACTGAACTGATGATAAATCGCCTGTCCCATGGAAAACTTATATGCATCCGTTTCCAACAGACTTGTTATGATAGGCTTTAACTTATCCATGATATTTCCTCATAAACCACGACAGTAGCAAACATCATTATATAGCCAAATCTGCGGTTTGTAAACATTATAAGGTGCTTCTTACGCCTTTGCACTTTTACCGAAAAGCTATATAATGATTAGCGGATAATCAAAATATCAGATGATGCAGGTAAGCTATGAAAAGAGATGTTGATATAGATGAAATATCGGACGGATGTCGTTACCGTTCCGGTGATATGGTAAAGATAGGGTGTGCGGAATGTAAGGGCTGCAGTGAATGCTGCCGTCAGGTGGATGATACGATCATCTTAGACCCTTATGACATATATCAGTTATGCAAGGGGCTTGATTCTTCTTTTGATAAACTTATGTCTGAAGAACCCGAACCATCGATAGAGCTCGGTCATGCTGACGGACTGCTGCTGCCACATCTTAAGCTGAGCAAGGCATCCGGCGGATGTACTTTCCTAAGCAATGAAGGCCGCTGCACCATACACAGCTTCCGACCGGGTTTCTGCAGGCTCTATCCTTTAGGCCGTATATACGAAGACGGTAGTTTCTCCTACTTTATCCAGATCCATGAATGCCCTTATCCCAACAAGTCCAAAGTCAAGATAAAAAAATGGCTGGGTATTGATAACCTGCCCGCATACGAGGCTTTCATCCTTAAATGGCATGATATCCTTGACGATGCACGCAGCAATCTGTCCGGAATAAATGACCAGTCAGAACGTTCCCGCTATATAGTTGCTTTCCTTAAGAGGTTCTACCAGACACCTTATGATACAGAAGTGGATTTCTACACACAGTTTGAGGAACGCTTTAACAGCTGACCTCACACATCCAGTACTATTGTAACCGGACCGTCGTTTACGGATTCAACCTTCATATCCGCTCCGAACTCACCGGTACCTGTCTTAAATCCCCTGTTGCGGCATTCAGATACGACAAGCTCATACAATGGCTTGGATATTTCAGGCCTTGCCGCCTGCGTAAAGCCCGGCCTCCTTGAACTGCAGTCAGCATACAGCGTAAACTGGCTTACAATAAGCAGCTGCGCACCCGCATCCTTTGGGGACACGTTCATTTTTCCGTTTTCATCCTCAAATATCCTCAGACCACATATCTTATCCGCGATCTTTACAGCCTTTTCTTCCGTATCGTCCACATGGACTCCCAAAAGCACCAGAAAGCCCTTATCTATTTCCGATACAATCTTTCCATCGATACTTACCGATGCGGAAAGTACTCTGGTTATTACCGCTCTCATTCTTGATATTTTCTCCTGCTTATCCTCAATATCCTTTATACATAATCATCCAAGGAATTCCTGTACTCTCTTAAGCTCCATAAGACCCTTGCGTCTTCCTGTATCATAAACCCTCTGCAGCTCACTTGGCTTATTGGATATCTTGATGTTTAGTGATTCATCCGGTCTTATCACAAGCAGCTCGCCGGAAAGCTCTTTCTCCCTTATGTAACTGTAGATCTCATTATATCTCTCATGCCGGTCAAGCATTGCCTCCGTGAGCTTCGGGTATTTATGATACATCGCCTTGGCGGCAGCTCCGTAATTTATCTTCTTCTTAACATAGGTGAGAGGCTGCGTAAGGATCACAACGTTCCTGTCATATCCGATCTCCTCAAAATACCTTATCGGCACAGAATCCGCAACTCCGCCGTCTAGCAGCTTAAGACCGTCTATCTCAACTATCTGCTCAACCATCGGCATCGCACATGAAGCCCTTATCCACTCGAGGAAGGTATTAAGGTCATCTGTATCCCTGTCATGCTTATGATGTACGGCAAGCCCCGTTTCTATATTGGTACAGGTGATATAGAACTCCATCGGATTTTCATTAAATGTATTAAAATCAAACTTATCCAGGTTCTTTGGTATCTCATGATAACAGAATTCATTCGAGTAAAGATTCCCTGTCTTTAGAAGACTGCTTAAACTTACATATCTCTTATCATCGCAGTAATCCCTGTTATACCTGAAAGCACGTCCTATCTGTCTTGATTTGTAGTTGCACCCAAAGGCAGCACCGGCACTTGTTCCGATACCTCCATCAAATTCGATCCCGTTCTCCATGAACACATCTGTTATTCCGGCGGTAAACAGTCCTCTCATCGCTCCGCCTTCCATTACAAGTCCTTTTCTCATATCTCTCTCTCTTAATAAATTCAACCAAGTATCTGCATTTCAAGCATCTTGTATTCCTGCAGCGTGCGGCATTTGAGCAGTTCCTTTACTGCCGCTGGCCGCTTGGGAAATCCCTGTCCCATATAACTCCACAACTCTTTCATCTTCTGAAGCACAGGTCTGTCAGCCTTAAAAGCGGCTGTATAATCCTCCGTTATCCTTTTTAGGAATTCCTTAAGCTCATCATTGGTATAAGGTCTTCCTCCGTTAAGGACCCTGATAAGTGATGGATCAGCGATCATTCCCCTGCCTGTCATTATAGCACTGACCTTATCAGCAGAATGATCAATGATCTCATCCACATCGGATTTAGAAAACACATCGCCATTATAGCACAACGTGGCAGCTGATTTTACCGCATATTTACAAAATATGTCCCTGTGCGGCTGCCCCTTATAATATTCGTACCTGACTCTCGGATGGACTATAAGCTCTTTTACCGGATACTTGTTGAATATCTCCAGCAACCCTTCGTATTCACTTACGTCACTCTCACCGATCCGAGTCTTTATCGAAATGTCGCACTTTCTGTTTTCAAAGATCCTGTACAGAAAATCATCCAGCTTTTCTGTCCTTTTGAGGAATCCCGATCCCCGTCCCTTTGTTGCGACTGTCTTTGACGGACATCCGAGATTTAAGTTGACCTCCGTATAACCGTATTCATGCAAAGCCCTTTCCACACGGCCAAAACCCTCTGCATCATCAGTCAGTATCTGCGGAATCAGGTTAATACCCTTGTTATTTTCCGGCAGTATCTCCCTTATCTCCTTATTGCTCATTGCCCGTTTCTCATGTACTACAAGAAAAGGAGTGAAATACTTTGCTATGTTTTCCCCAAAATGATCATGTACTGCATTTCTGTATATATATCCCGTAATGCCTTCCATCGGGGCAAGATAATACTTTATATCTTTCATTTTCTGTTTCTGACTAAGCTGTGTCTGCTCTTTGATCTTCCCTGTCTGCTCCTGTCTTTACTATTATTCTTATCCATGCCCCTGTTTCCGCTCTTTTCCATGTCCTTACTCTTTTCCTTCCACGGTCTTGGCGGTATCAGGCATTCCTTCCCGTATCCTATAAGATCCGTGCGGTCACACTCAAGCAGTGCTTCTTTCACAAGTTCATAATTCTTCGGATCCCTGTACTGTATGAGCGCCCTCTGCATGGCCTTGCGGTGTGGATTCCTCTCGACAAACACCTTCTTCATATCCCTTGGATCGATACCTGTATAATACATGACGGTTGAAAGGGTGGACGGCGTTGGATAAAAATCCTGCACCTGCTGTGGCATATATCCCAGATCCCTTATGTACTCCGCAAGCTCAACAGCCTCTTTCATTGTCGAACCAGGATGTGAGGACATAAGGTAGGGCACTGCATATTGCTTCCTGCCCGTCTTCTTATTATATGTTTCATATTTCTTAAGAAAACCTTCATAAACTTCATGTCCCGGCTTCCCCATGTAATTAAGCACCGTGTCCGATATATGTTCCGGCGCAACCCTGAGCTGCCCGCTTACATGGTATTTTAACATCTCATGAAAGAAAGTGTCGTCCTTATCCGCCATCAGATAATCAAATCTAATTCCCGACCTTATAAAGACCTTCTTTACTCCGTCGATCTTTCTTAACTTCCTGAGCAAGGAAACATAATCCGAATGATCTATCTTTAAATTCCTGCATGGCTTAGGATACAGGCACTGCTTACCCTTACATACTCCCTGTTTAAGCTGCTTACTGCATGACGGAAACCTGAAATCCGCTGTTGGTCCGCCCACATCATGTATATACCCCTTAAACTCAGGATCCTTTGTCATAGCTTCCGCTTCTTTTAATATGGATTCATGACTCCTTGCCTGTACTATCCTTCCCTGATGAAAAGTCAGCGAACAGAAGCTGCATCCGCCAAAACACCCCCTGTTGTTCGTGATCGAGAACCTGATCTCATTAATCGCAGGAACTCCTGCCTTACTGTTTCCCTGCTTCTGTGATGATAAATCCTTTAAGTTTTCTTCCCTGTACTTAGGATGCACATCATTCATATAAGGGAGTGCATAAATATCATCCATCTCCTGAGTCGTGAGAGGATATGCCGGCGGATTCTGTATTATGTATACATTATGGTCATATTCCTCTATAAGCGTATGCGCGGTAAACGGATCCGTATTTTCATACTGTACTGCAAATGACTCTGCGTATTTACGCTTATTATTTCGTATCTCTTCGTATTCCGGCAGTACTATCCCGTCACTTACCTGCTCCGTTGTCCTTGCCTTATATACAGTACCCCTCACATATGTTATATCTGAGACTTTGATACCTGCATTAAGGGCATCCGCGATCTCTACTATTGATTTTTCTCCCATTCCATAGGACAGAATATCGGCACCGGAATCAAGCAAAACAGACCTCTTCATTGAGTCCGACCAGTAATCGTAATGCCCCATACGCCTAAGTGAAGCCTCGATCCCGCCTATTATCACCGGAACATTCTTAAATTTACGTTTAATAAGATTGCCATATACAATGACTGCCCTGTCCGGTCTGTACCCTGTCTTTCCGCCCGGCGAGTATGCGTCTTCGGATCGTT
This sequence comes from Lachnospiraceae bacterium, assembly GCA_017524595.1. Lineage (GTDB taxonomy): Bacteria > Bacillota > Clostridia > Lachnospirales > Lachnospiraceae > UBA2868. Next base: position 44,319 of record JAFXVI010000106.1, read on the forward strand.
TCTTTTTATTTACGGTATAATGGTTCACCATGGAATCCATATTTCCGCCGCTTATCAGAAAACCAAGTCTCGGCTCTCCAAATACTGCAACGCTGTCATCATCCTTCCAGTCAGGCTGTGCTATGATACCCACAGAATAACCGTGAGCCTCAAGAACCCGGGATATTATCGCATGGCCAAAAGACGGATGATCCACATATGCATCCCCACACACATATACAAAGTCAAGCTGTTTAAGCCCTCTTTGTTCCATATCTTCTTTAGACACAGGTAAAAATGGCATTATATCCTCTACATTCCCTTACTGTTAAGCTTATAGTTAAACATATACTGCTGTATGATCCCCGCATAACCCTTATACCGCTCAAAATCAAATCCATCCTGATAATGAAGCTTGAGTATCTGCTTAATATGCGTATCTATCGGAAATGCATCGATATGATGAAGTCCGAAAAGGCACACACAATTAGCCACCTTGTCTCCAATGCCTTTGAATGACTTAAGTTCATGTAAGGCCTCTTCATTATCCATAGTTTTAAGTCTTTCCGGAAAATCAGGGTCCGCAGCCGCATACTCATACATATCGGCAAGATAACCATCACGATATCCAAGACCTAAATTCCTGTCATTAAAGAACTCCCTGTCAAGCTCATAAGGCCTTGGAAATCTGTACTTTCCGGCAGGCGCATCTCCCATTAGCGGAAGTGCAGCCTTGGCGCATATTGCCTCTATACTGCCTTTTATCCGTTTGATATTGTTGTTTTGTGAAATAATAAAGGATATGAGAGTCTCCCAAAGATCCTGCCGCAATATCCTTATTCCCTGCCCGTATTTATAGGCTTCCTTCAGATATGTATCATCCGATCTCTCTATATTGACCCCGATCCCTGCATAATCCGTGTCCGTATCAAGATATGTACTCCATATTTCTTCCCACTGCTCTTCTTCACAGTTTAGATCAAATTCGTTTCCGTTCTGGCTGATCTTAAGATATCTGTCATAAGCTATGATCTCATAACTGCCGTCTTCAAGTCTGTTCCAACGAAAGCACTGCCCGCTGTCCGCTATCTGTGCTATATTCATGTTATCTATCGTTACACGCATATGATCTGTGACCCTGTCCTTTTATCTTGATCGATGATCTATCTCTTGTTTTACTTATTCTATCAAAATTACCCGCCGCTTTGTAAGCAACGGGTAAGAATTTCTTTCCTGCGGTAAATCACTTTTTCCCTAAAAAAGACTTCATCGGATTGACTTTTTTAGCTTCTTCTATGATATGATCCCTGTTTTCCTTTAAATATTCCTCTATCTCCGCAATCTCTTCCTTATTGAAGCCGTTACTTGATGTTATCTTACAATCAGGGATCGATCCTTCCGCATATTTATCTTTATCACTGAAATAAACACATATCCTCTTGTGTTCTCCGGTTCCTACAAGTCCGGATACCAGCATATTCATCTGCTTCATCTGACCACCTGCTCTCCGGGATAATAATAATCTACCTTATATATAATAACATACTTCAGAATAGTTTCATATACTCTTAAGATCAGCGACTGCCCATATAAACATCGATACCATCGGCTATTCCCCTTGCTATCTTGTTTTGATAATCATCTGTAGCCATAAGCATATCTTCGTTCGGATTCGTTAAGTAACCCATCTCAATTATCGTTACAGGCGTCTGACACCAGTTGATGCCTGTCATTGTGTCGGTTTCCCATACTTTCTGTCTCTTTGCTCCGGTATTTGCTACCACTCCGTCAAGCACTGCAGTTGACAACAGCTTACTCGCATCATGAAGCGCTGCGTTATACGGATTGGATGATGTCTGACATATAGTCATAACTCCGCTGACCGAGGTATTATCTGATCCATTGGCATGTATCCTGATAAAAGCAGCAGCTCCCGCATTATTTGCCATCTGTGCCCTTTCCGCATTGGAGATGTTGACATCATTAGTTTCCCTGATCATAAGTACCTGATATCCCCGTGCAGTAAGCTCCGCCTTTAGCTTCTGTGCAACTTTCAGATTAAGGTCGTACTCTGTCTGCCCCGTAGTCCTGCCTGTAGTTCCCCCTGTTACCTTGGCTTTCATCTGGGATGAACCCGGACCCAGCGGCTCCTTACCGCTATTTCCCTTCGACTGATGTCCTGCATCGATCGCAATAAGACGTCCCGACCCGGTATTAGCCTTAACTCCGGCAACAGCTGACTCTGTATCTTCAGTTTTTGCCGTATCCTCCGTATTATCCTGATCGTCTTCCTGTGTCTTATCTGCCACGGGTCCGTCATATTTATCAAGATATTCATTATGAACATAATAAGAAGTTCCGTCTATCCTGACCTCTGACCATTCCTCGCCTTTTGATACAAGTTCCAGCTTCTCACCAATATTCAGCTTACGGAGTATTCCTGCATTTGTTGAAGGTTCTTTCCGGATATTGGCAGTATCGTTGGCAACGACCCATTCAGCCTTATCCGTATCTGTATTATCTCCAGCTTCATCCCTGCCTTCTTCGCTTGCAGACTGTTCATCCTCTGCTGGCTCATTGTCTGTCAAAACAGACTCATCCTGATCTTCATTTGTAAGATCAGACTCAATTGGTTCATTGACTATGACAATCGGATCCTTATCCCCATCAATACCCACAACTGAACCCTGATCATCGCTAATACTCTGTACAGTTTCTTCAGCCGGATTATCCTTCTTTCCATCACAACCGCACAGTCCAATGACCAGACATATAATAATGAAGATTTTCAAGTATCCAAGCTTCTTCAATTTAAAACCTCCGTCTTTGTAACTCTACATCTTCCCTTGTTGTCCTTCATTCCGTTCAGGATTATTTTCATACTGTTATCTTCCATCCGGTATTCTTCACTCACTAAGGAACCAGTAGCAGATCTTTGTATCATTCCGTAAAAATCCATAACGATATTCGGTAAGATAACCGTCTCATAATGAGCTGCCTTATCATCTCCTGCAATCATTCGTATTTTATTTATCAGTTCCTTCATCCAAGGTTCCATATTTTCAGGTTATATACGTTATAAATGATAATTATTTCCATATTAAGAACATTTATTACTACGGATTATTCTATCATATAATACGATTTCCCGCATCCTTGAAAATCGAAATAAAAAAGCCCCAAACGCCGCATAAAACAACGCTTGAAGCCTTAGAGGTGCCAGTCGGATTTGAACCAACGATCAGGGAGTTGCAGTCCCACGCCTTACCACTTGGCTATGGCACCATATATAATTTCGTTTTTCATATTCAGTTATAGCTGACTCCGACGGGAATCGAACCCGTGTTACCGCCGTGAAAGGGCGATGTCTTAACCGCTTGACCACGGAGCCCGCTTTTAA
>JAFXVI010000107.1 GCA_017524595.1 Lachnospiraceae bacterium
AACTACCCAAAATACCAACAATCAGGCAAGAGATAGCCGTAAAAAATCGTAGAAAGGTGGTACAGCAATGAAACGTAGTTTTTTGGAGGATTTAGGACTTACTAAGGACGTGATCGATAAGATCATCGACGAAAACGGATCTGATATCGAAAATGCGAAGTCAGCCGCAGCGAAGAAGTTTGATTCCGAGCGGGAAACCATGCAGGGACAGATTGAGGATCTGAAAACGCAGGTTACACAGAGGGATGCGGATTTAACCGACATTCAGAAGCAACTTGCCGCAGCAAACGAGAATGAGGGCAAACTTGCGGAAGCACAGAAGTCTCTTTCGAGCTTGCAGAAAAAGTATGAGACAGAAACTAAGGCATGGGAAGCAAAGAGCGCACAGCAGGCCTATGAGTTTGCTATACGCGAAAAGGCGAACGCGCTTAAGTTTTCGTCAGAAGCAGCAAAGAAAACCTTTGTAAGAGAGGCGATTGATAAGGGATTCAAGATGGAGAATGACGGCACTATATACGGATTAGATCAGTATATAGACACATACAGAACAATCGATCCCGGGGCATTCGCTGTCGAGAAGGAACCTGAACCGCCTAAAGCAGATCCCGAACCTGCACCGGAGCCTGAATCGACCAAAAAGCAACCTAACATTGTTTTACCGGGTAATTCCGGTGTTCCTGGGGCAGAAAAATCGTTATCGCAGCTTATGGCTGAGAAAAACGCCAACCCCGATATGGTAGTTAAATTCAAATAATTTAGTAGGAGGAAAAAAGAATGAGTTTATTCAACGTAATTAACTTCAACGGCGAAGTGTTTCAGAAATATATTGAGTCACTTCCCAACCTTAACCGCAACCAGCTCATAACATCAAGAGCTATCAGACAGAGGCCGGATCTTAAGACCGCTATGGACGATCAGGTAGGTGGTAATTATATCACCACGCCTCTTTTCGGTCTGATTTCGGGTAGCGCACCTACCAACTATGATGGTTCAACAAATATCAGTCCTAAGACTACTGATACTTACACCCATAGCCGTGTTGTAGTAGGTCGTTCAAACGCTTGGACAGAGAGAGATTTCTCTTACGATATCGCGGGCGGTACTGATTTCATGGCTAATGTAGCAAATCAGATTTCAGAATACTGGAATGAGGTCGATCAGGCAACTCTTATCCATATCCTTAACGGTGTGTTCAAGATGAACGATACCGCAGGTGCAGCATTCGTAGAGTCTCATACGAACGACGTATCCGAAGAGACAAACGCACAGGGCGCACTCGGTATGGTAGATGCAATATCATTCAATGATGCAATGCAGAAGGCCTGCGGCGACAATAAGAGCAAGTTCAGCCTTGCAATCATGCATTCGGTAGTTGCAACTCATCTTGAAAACCTTAAGATCCTCATTTATGCAAAGTACAATGACGAGAACGGTATGGAGAGAGATGCTGCTATGGCTACACTGAACGGCAGGCTTGTCCTCATTGACGATGGTATGCCTGTACAGAACGTAGCTGCAACCGCAGGCGTTTATGAAGTAGCTATCGGTGGTACTGTAGCAGAAGAGGATGTTATCACTGTTGCAGGCGTTACTGTAACGCTTGATTCAACCAGCGGTGCATCTAAGAATGCAGCAGCAGCAGCAGTTAAGGATGCTATTGACGCAGACGCAGTTGCAAGTGCAATCTACAGCACTGCTGTATCCGGCGCAAAGGTAACTCTTACCGAAAAGACCGGTCACTATGACAACAAGCCTACCGTCAGCATCACTTCAACCGCAGGTACTATCGCACTTACGGTTAAGACAGAGCCTATCGAGACTGCATATAAGTTGTATACAACTTATGTTCTCGGTGATGGCTCTATTGAGTACACAGACTGTGGCGCAAAGGTTCCTTACGAGATGGATCGTGACCCTAAGACAAACGGTGGTGAGGATACTCTTTACAGCCGTCAGAGGAAGTGCTTTGCACCTTACGGTATAAACTTCACTAAGTACTCTATGGCTTCCGCTTCACCTACAGACGCAGAGCTTGAAACAGGAGCTAACTGGGAGCTTGTCAACAACGGTCAGGCTGATAGCGCAAGGGCTTACATTGACGGTAAGGCTATCGCAATCGCAAGGATTATCTCACGCGGCTAATCCCATGATGGGAGGTGTCGCTCATGGATAGATACTTGACCTATGCCGAATATCAGGCTTACGGCGGTACATTATCGGAAAGCGACTTTAACTTATCGGAGTTTAGAGCGCAGAAGCGCATAGACTATCTGACAGATACAAGGGTAGCTGCTATGGCCGTTGTGCCGGAAGAAGTTAAACTGTGTATCGTGTCACTGATAAAGGTAGATCAGGCAACGGGTGTGGATGCAATAGCAGACAACCCGTTGCTTGCCTCTTTTAATACTGACGGCTATTCCGAGAGTTATGGTAGTGCATCAGAGCAGATATCCGCTCTTACCAAACAGATGAATAATACCATTACGGAAATGCTGTATGGTGTTATGGACGATAACGGAGTACCGCTTTTATACAGAGGTTTGGACGTATGAAGCTATGCAACGAGACTATAACAGTATTCAATAAACGGATGGATGAGGATACAGGATATGACAGGTATTATCCGACGGTGATAACGGGTGCTTCATGGTTCTGTGAAATATCTTCAAACGTGGATGAAACAGGTTTACTTGCAGCTAATATGTTCACGATCCGTATTCCAATAGATGCAGATTTTTCGGGAAAGAGCTATGTCTTGCCGGTTGATTATCCTGATAGTGATCCGACTAACACTTTTACTCTTGGCAATGGCGATATCATTGTCAAGGGTGCGGTCACTACGCCCGGCCTTAAGCCGAGTGATCTACAGGAAATGTTTGGCGAGATAGTAACGATTTTAGGCGTGACGGATAACCGCAGGGCAAGGGCTAAGCATTGGAAGGTGGTTGGTAGGTAATGCGCATAACAGTTGAAATGAAAGAGTTCATACCTTTTCATTCAAAAGAGGATATACGGGCGTATTTCGGCTTAGAGACAGGCGGGAGAGTCCAACAGGCACTTGATATGGCGGTGATAGACTATTGCCTACCATATTGCCCTATGGATTCAGGATTGCTTGCAAAGTCGGCGTATGCTGCTACACGTATAGGCTCGGGTGTTGTCGAATATCCGGGACCCTATGCGCACTATATGTATTATGGTGAGGTGTACGGTCCTAACTTACCTATCACAAATCAGGAGGGAGAAGTAGAAGGCTACTACTCTAAAAAGGATGTTAAGAAGCAACCCACAGGCCGCAAATTGCAATATAAGACTACGGTAAATCCGCTTGCAGGCTCTTTTTGGCTTGAACGTATGAAGGCCGATCATATTGAGGATCTTAAGGAGCTTGTGAGTCGTGTTGCGCGAGGATAATACAAATGTCGATCAATAATATTGAACAATTAAGATTGTGGTTCAGGGAATGTCCGGCGATTGTAAAAAAGAATCGTTTTGGCATAAACCACATATCAGAAAAAGCAGTAGAGTATGCTTTGTATTCCAGCCCGTCAACGCTTAGTTATAAAGAGAATGTGCTTGGCGAACGTGTTCTTGAAAGCATTCAGACTGAAAATTATATCTTTGCGTCTAAGGAAAACTACGGAGCCGATATTGAAAAGAATATCGAAGTGCTTGGATGGTATCAGGAAGTAATCACCTGGATCATCCAGCAGAACAATGAAGGGAATTTCCCTGAAATTGAAAATGGCAAAGTAAAATCGATCCTGCCTACTCTTACGGCATATCCGGCAGAGGTTGGCAGTTCGGTTGCAAAATATCAGATTCAGATAGCGGTAAGATACCGCTTGAATAATTGAGAAGGGAGAAAAGAAGATGAAACTTGATCGTAACAGATTGATGTTCTTCGCATCCTTTGACGATACAAATTGGGAGGTTTTAGGCCGCGATAACGACGACTTATCAAAGTCTCTTAATCCCGATACCGAGACAAATAAGAACGTGCTTGGTGAGTCAACCTTTAAGCATTCAGGATATGAACCCGAGATTGAGGTTGATCCTTACTACGCAGATCCTTCATCCCCGTTATACGAGAAGCTGTCAGCGGCAGCTATGCAGGAAAAATACGGTGATGATGACATCAAGGGCAAGTTCGTCGAGGTTATCTTCAATACAGTAAATGAGAGTGCAGGAACAATGAGCGGCACAGGCTATAAGCGTGATGCTTATATTGTACCGCAGTCAACCGGTGGTGATACCGCAGGCCTTGGCATACCTTTTACCATTAACCCTGTCGGCGCACAGACCGAAGTATCGGTAACATATACTAAGGCTACCCGTGCGGTAGTGATATCTTAAGGAGGTATAAGGTATGAAATTAGATCGTAATAGGCTTATGTTCTTTGCTTCCTTCAACGCTACAGACTGGGAAGCGTTAGGACGTGATAATGATGATCTGTCAAAAGCTCTTAACCCTGATACCGAGACAAATAAGAATGTGCTTGGTGAATCAACCTTCAAGCATTCCGGTTACGAGTCAGAGGTTGAAACGGATCCTTATTATGCAGATCCTTCATCCCCGTTATACGAGAAGCTGTCAACGGCAGCTATGGAGGAGAAGTACGGTGATGGAGATATCAAGGGATATTTCCTTGAAGTTATCTTTGATACCGTTGATGCATCAGCAGGTACTATGAGTGGTACAGGCTTCATGCGTGAGGCTTACATCGTACCGCAGTCAACCGGCGGCGATACCGCAGGCCTTGGCATACCTTTCACCATTAACCCTGTAGGCGCACAGACACAGAAAAATGTTGTCTATACGAAAGCTACACGGGCTGTGAGTGTATCCGCGGCAGTATCGTACACCTACAGTGCAGTTACACCTGAATCCGGTGATAATCCTGCAAGCGAGGGATGGTATGAGAAGTACGGCACAGGCACATACATGAGTACGACAGATACCGCTTGCGTAACGGGTAAAACCTACTACGAGCGCAGTTCGGGTTGATAAGTCACACAACTATAAAGGCTGGCATCTGCAAGGGTGTCAGCCTTTTATTTTTAGGAGGACAGATAAATGGCAGAGTTTACAAAGGTAGTAGTAGATGGCGAACGTGTTAAGGGTATCGTTGATGACGGTACTAAGGCAATCCCGATTGAAAACAAATTCGGGAAACTGATATGCACAATATACGTGCGTCCGGGAGATTTATCAATAATCGACCGGTATAACGAGGTTATAGATGCGCTTCCTGATATTGTAAAGCCCCTGGAAGCATTAAGCATAAATAACGACGGAACGGCCAGTATCGAAGAAGATTGGAAGGCAATAAAAGAGGTAGAAGGTAAGCTGTATGAACAGATCAATTATCTGTTTGATATGGATGAGGCAGAGCAGATATTCGCAAAGCGTAATCCCTTCTCTTCGGTTAACGGTGCCTTCTTTGCAGAACAGATCATAGAGGTTATCGGTGACATTATATCTGACGGTGTTACAAGAGAAGCAGAGAAGATGGAACGCAGGACAAATAAATACCTTGACGATCTTAAACAGCCGGAGGTAGTAAATAATGCTGGGAACATTACCAACTTCCCTGCAAATAGCGGGGCAGGAATACCGGATACAAACGGATTATCGTAATATACTTCGTATCATGTCGGCGTACACAGATAATGAGCTGGAAGATAAAGAAAAAGCCTATGTCTGTTTACGCCGCTTATATGGAGATGACTTTTATAAAATACCTTCGCAGGACTATGAGGAAGCTATCAAGGCCGCAAATCTTTTCATAGAATGCGGTGAAAAAGATGATAAGCCAAGTCCACGTGTAATTAACTGGGAGAAGGACGAACAGCTTCTCTTCCCTGCTATCAATAAGGTTGCAGGAACAGAGATAAGAGCCTTGCCATATATGCACTGGTGGACGTTCTTAGGGTATTTTCAGAATATCGATCCCGAAGGAACATGGGGCTTCATACTTACCTTGCGTCAGAAAAAGGCGAAGGGTAAGAAGATGGAAAAGTACGAAAAAGAATTTTGGAATAATAACAGGTTTATATGTGCTATCGATCCTCCTAAAACCACGAAACGCGGTAAGGACAGACTCGATAGCATTTTTGATGACATTTTAGAAGAACAGACGGAAGGAGAGCGCGAAGATGGCTGACGGCTATGATGGTTCGATTAAATTCAATACCGAGCTTGACAATGACGGATTTGATAAAGGATCAGATAAGCTGCTTAACGCCATTAAGAGCCTCCAGCAGTCTGTTGAAACATTAGGGCAGAATATGTCTACGGGCATAAATGGTGTGATACAGTCCTTACAGACTATGTCAACACAGGCCACTAATGCAAATCAGGCAGTAGGCACATCCGGTCAGGAAGCATTACAGACCATTCAGCAGATAACACAGGCGGCAAATACGGCGGCGCAGGCTACACAGAACATGGCGAATGCGCCGCGTAATGCCAATACAGAATATAACAGCATAAATCGGACAATAACATCCCTCGGTGACAGGCTGATGCGGTTAGGCACACAGGCGCGTATAGGCTTTTCTAATGACGGTCAGGTTATGCGTTTTCAAGATAATATGGAAATCGCAGGCCGCAGGGTAGAGGAATTAAGGGCAAGGCTTAACGCACTCGGAGAAGTACAGATACCGACGGAAGAATACACAACTTATTTACAGCTTATAGATGAGGCGCAACAGTCGGTTAATGAGCTTCAAGCCACGCAGGATAG
>JAFXVI010000108.1 GCA_017524595.1 Lachnospiraceae bacterium
ACTGAATTTCGGTATGAAGTTGGAAGTTTGAGTAACCATTAAAAAAAGTATGAGTTATAATATATGTAAATGAGATGTTTGAAAGCAAACTCTTCAGGGCGTATATATGGAAAAATTAAAAATTCTGGTAGTAGACGATGAGAGCAGGATGCGCAAGCTCGTCAGGGATTTTCTTACAAAGGAGGGCTATGAGGTCATAGAGGCGGTTGACGGTAGCGAGGCACTGGACCGGTTCTACGAGGATAACGGGATTTCTCTTGTGATCCTCGATGTGATGATGCCGAAGATTGACGGATGGGAGGTATGCAGGGAGATAAGGTCGCAGTCGCAGATTCCGATAATCATGCTTACCGCCAAGGGGGATGAGCGTGATGAACTTCAGGGATTTAACATCGGTGTTGACGAGTACATTTCCAAGCCGTTCAGTCCCAAGATCCTGGTTGCGAGGGTCAACGCACTCTTAAGGAGAAGTAATAAGCTGGATGCTGAAGAGCGGCTTGAAGCCGGAGGTATAGTGCTTGACAAAACAGCACATACCGTGACTATAGACGGTAAGGCGATTGAACTCAGCTTCAAGGAGTTTGAGCTGTTGACATACTTTATGGAGAACCAGTCAGTGGCGTTGTCCAGAGAGAAGATATTAAACAACGTATGGAACTATGATTATTTTGGCGATGCCCGTACCATAGACACTCATGTCAAGAAGTTGAGAAGCAAGATAGGTGACAAGGGGGATTATATTAAAACTATTTGGGGTATGGGTTACAAATTCGAGACAACATGATATAATATATTATTAATGCCGGCTGACAGCAGGGGAGCAAATGTCAGCCCGGTCGGATGATTAATGAGGGGATATAATATGTTACGATCAGGGAATTACAAATCTATCAGGATCCTGTCATGGTTGCTGACGTCGGTTATGCTGATAACAGCACCTTATTCCATATGTTTTGCAGATGAATATGACGATAAGATCATCAAGATGCAGAATCAGGAGAAGCAGACGCAGGAGATGATCTCAAATCTGGAGAAGCAGACACAGGCGACCAAAGATTCTATAGCTCAGCTTCAGGAACAGAGGAAAGCAACCGAGAGTAACGTAAGTGAACTCAAGGGCAGGAGTGCTGAACTACAGAACGAGATCGAGGGTTATTCGGGAAGGCTTAGTGCACTCGATGGCGAGATTGAAATGGCAGAGAACGCTATGTCGGAGGTCTCGGCACAGATAGTCAACTTAAATGGTGAATTACAGGATATAAGGCAGAGAAAGGCAGAGAGACAGGAACTATTAAAGAAGCGTATCAAGAATGTATATGAGAAGGGCGGTTCCTCCGGGATGCTGCAGAACATTCTGGGCGCGACTTCGATCAAAGATATATTTAGCCGCTACGAATATGTGGATGCGATGATACGTTATGACAGGCAGAAGATTGCTGAATGTAAGGCGCTGGAAGAAGAACTTACAGCCAAGGTGGCAGAGGTCGAGGCTAAGGAAGACGAACTTAATGCCTATCAGGAGGACCTGGATGATAAGTATACGGAGCTTGAGAATCTTACGGACGAGGTTAAGGGAAAGCTGAATTTGACCAACAGCAGTATTTCGGCCGAGGCCGGAAAGCTAAAGGATTATGATGCCCAGCTTGCTGCACTTGATAAGACAATGAAGTCGCTTGAGTCGCAGACGGCAGCAGCACAGGCACAGTTGGCCAAACAGATAGCTGAGCGCCTTGCTATGAAAAAGGAGGATACCTCCGGTTCGTATGCAGCGAGTGCTTCAGAACTTGAATGGCTTGCGGCCACCATACAGGCGGAAGCCGGCGGAGAATCCTATACCGGTAAGCTGGCTGTGGGTTCCGTGATCATGAACAGGGTAAAGAGCTCTGCGTTTCCCAATAATATAGTAAGTGTAATAACACAGAATATGCAGTTTGCTTCTTACCGTTCGGGTAAGGTGGAACTCATCATAGAGAAGGGACCTAATTCTACCTGTATCAGCGCAGCACAGGAGGTTCTGGACGGCGCACGTGTCGGAGATTATCTTTTCTTTATGACCAAGTATTATGCTGATTATTACGGTATCAGTGAATATGATATGATCGGTAACCATGCATTCTTCTACAGGTGGGTGGTTAAAGAGAAACCGCCAGCTGAAGAGCCGCAGGAAGAAGAGCAACAGGAGCAGCCACAGGAAGACCAACAGGAACAGCAGGAAGAGTCGCCGACTGATCAGGACGAGAATGTGTCGGATGACGGAGGGGAGGAATAAACTCCATGAAACATTCCATCAGGCGGCAGTTTATGGGTATATTTACGGCAACCATGATGGGAATGATCCTGTTATGCGTTTTGGCTAACGAACTGTTTTTGGAACCTTTCTATATGAAGCAGAAGGAAAGGGTGCTTGGAGAAGCGTATAAACTCATAGACGATTATTCCCAGGACGGAGGATTGGATTCGGAAGAGTTTGCGGTAGGCCTGGATCAGGTCTCAGCCCGCTACAATCTTGATATATTGGTACTTGATTCGGATACGAATACGCTCAGGTCAACCGTTAATGATTCCAAGATCCTGACCGATAGATTATTAGGATACCTTTTTTCGGATAATCCAGTAGATGAGGTATTGTACAGGGGGGATAGGTATACGCTTCAGAAGAATACTGATCCTAGAATGCATACGGATTATATCGAATTATGGGGTATGCTGACAGGCAATGAACTGATACTTATGAGAAGCCCGATAGAAGGGATAAGATCGAGCGTACGTATTGCCAACCGGCTGCTGATCTATGTAGGGATCATAGTACTAATAATAGGCGTACTCATAAATATGTATATGTCCCGTAAGGTGACTGATCCGATACTTGAACTTGTGGACATTTCACAGAAGATGTCCGAGCTTGATTTTGACGTAAAATATTCAAGCGGCGGTGACAATGAAATTTCGCTGCTTGGAAGCCATATGAACAGGCTGTCATCGGCTCTTGAAGGAACGATCAGCGAGCTTAAGACTGCCAATAACAATCTTCAGACCGAACTTAATAAGAAGGTTGAACTGGAAGAGATGCGTAATGAGTTCATATCGAATGTGTCTCATGAACTCAAGACCCCGATTGCTTTGGTACAGGGCTATGCCGAGGGGCTTAAGGATTGTGTGAATTCGGACGCAGAGAGCCGTGATTATTACTGTGATGTAATAATTGACGAAGCCGGCAGGATGAACAAGCTTGTCAGGAATCTTTTGGAGCTTAATCAGCTGGAATTCGGCAATGAAAATATTCGGATGGAACGATTTGATATTGTGGAGATGATCTCAAACTGTATTCAGAAGGACGATATTCTTATCCGTCAGAAGGGAATTACAGTTGATCTGCGGCATGAAGAATCGCCGATGTATGTATGGGCTGATGAATTCAAAGTTGAACAGGTGGTGAACAATTATCTGTCTAACGCCATACATTACTGCGGGAATGAAAACAGGATAGAGATCAGGATAAAACGAACAGAGAATGTGGTGCGCGTCAGCGTTTTTAATTCGGGAGATCCCATTCCGGAAGATTCGCTTCCACGTCTGTGGACGAAATTCTATAAGGTTGATAAAGCCAGAACGCGTGAGTATGGCGGCAATGGTATAGGGTTGTCGATTGTCAAGGCAGTAATGGAATCGCTTAATAAAGACTATGGGGTGATCAATCACGAAAACGGAGTGGAGTTCTGGTTTGAATGTGAAGGAGCATTGTCATAAGGAAAGGGTCGATTATGCAGGGTGCATTTAAACATGTAATTGTATATTGTCTGGTACTTGCCATCTTGGGCACTGCGCTTGACGGCTGTGGCCTTATCGCATCAACCGGGCTTAATGAAAACGATGAAGAACTGGTGGCTGAATATGCGGCAGGAGTCCTGATGCGATACAGCGCCGATAAGAAGGGTGGACTGGGGAATCCGTTACCGGCACCAAAGCCTGTAGAGGAACCGGAATTGCCGGTTGAAGAGCCGGAGACTGAACCGGATCCGGCACCGGATGCGCCCCGGGATATACCTGATGACAATGATACCGGGCAACCGCAGACAGAAACTGAGGATGATAAGAATGCGTCAGCGATTCCTGTATCGGAGAGCGTAAACGGCGCTGCTATATGTGAAGCTATAGGTATTTACGGTTTTGATATGTCGTATAACGGGTATGAAACAGCAGAAGTTTATCCTGCTTCGGAAGGAAATGACCTTACATTTTCGATGCAGGCGGCACCCGGTAAGGAGCTCATAGTCCTGCATCTTGATGTGATCAATCCGGGCAGTGAAGATGCGGAATGCGATGTGCTCGACTGCAATGTTAAGTTCAGGATACTGGTAAATGACAGTGACAGGATCAACGAACAGATGACGATACTGCTTAATGATCTGAAGTCATATAAGGATACAATAGGAGCAGGTCAGAAGACTGATACTGTACTGGTTTTCGAGGCGGACACATCGGTTGCGGAGAGCATTGGTTCACTATCGCTTATAGTAGTTGGTACAAGCGGAGAGTCTGTATTTAAGCTCATGTGAACAAAGGGCGGATAAAATGGTCGGAGATTGGAAAATTGCGGCGTTGTGTACATCAAGGATCTATGATCTGCAGGTGCACAGCTTTATTGTCGCTTTAAATGAACAACTTCAGAAATATAATTACGCATTATGGGTATATGCTCTTAATGAAGATCTGTATTGGGAAGAAGATAAATATCCTGCTGAAGCTTCTGTTTTCGATTACATTTCTTATGAACACGCAGATGTCATCATCATAATGGATGAGAAGATCAAAAGCCATAGTATTGCACAGAAGATCATATCAGAGGCAAAGTCACATGAAAAACCTGTCCTTATCCTTGATGGACACTATGACGGATGCAGCAGCGTTCGGTTTGATTTTGCAGGGGGGTTTGAGTCGGTCGTACGTCATGTTATAGAGGATCATGGTGTGCGTAAGCCTGTATTTATGGGCGGCTTTAAGGGTAATCCATTTTCGGAGGAAAGGCTTGCCATCTTTAAGAAGGTCATTGAGGAAAACGGTATAACGTTTGATGACGGAATGGTAAGTTACGGTGAGTTCTGGGCAATTCCCGCAAGAAGAGAGATGCATGCAATAATTGAAGGCGGGAACCTTCCTGAGGCAGTAATCTGTGCCAATGATATCATGGCAATAAATGTTTGCGACGTTCTTAAGGAAGAGGGGCTGAAAGTCCCGGATGATGTGATAGTCACGGGATTTGACGGATATGATGAGGTGTTCGTTTCAGTTCCGGGAGTGACTACGGTAGATTGTGAACTTACGGAGCTGGCAGATATGACTGCAGAGGCCGCAGCAAGATCTGTCAGTGGTGAGGATTGCAGTGATATGTTTGTGATCCCCAGGCTTATAAAAAACGAGTCGTGCGGATGTCCTCGTTGTGTTATGTCGCGAAGCTCAAATATGAGCCGTCTTAATAACAGCTTTTACCGTCATCAGGATGATATGCGCATGTTGCATGACTGCGTATCAAAAATGATAACATCAGAGACGCTGAAGGAAGCTGTTTCATATCTTGAGGTAGAGCATACGGCTCAGCATACGGAGCGGATGTGCTGCGTGGTAAATAAGGACTGTTTTAAACCTGAAAATAATTTCTTCCTTGAAGATAAAGCCGGGCAGGAACATTGTCTTGTTTATGATCACGAGTACCGGAGTCCGGGAGATGCTCCGTTTGACATAAGAGATATCATACCGGGACTTACCAGGCGAATGGCAGGAGGTTATCCACTTATCTTTCAGGCGCTCGACTACATGAATAAGCCTATGGGATATGTTGCGTATTTTTTCTCAACATACGAGATCACGGAATATGCAAGGACTGCGAACCTTACAGAGATGGTGAACATGGGTCTGGGTGGGTATATTAATATGCAGTACCAGCAGTACCTTATATCAAGGATGGCTGAGATATATAAGAAGGATGCACTGACCGGACTCTATAACAGGCTTGCATTCAGGGAAGCTTTTGACGAGATGAAGAACAGTGAAGATAATCAGGGGTTACCTTTGCTTGCCGTTATGGCCGATCTTGATTACCTTAAAACGATCAATGATAATCTGGGACATAAGGCCGGAGACCAGGCAATAGCCGCGCTTGCAGATGCTCTGAAGACTGCATGTCCGGAGAACGCATTGTGTGTCAGGTTTGGCGGCGATGAGATGTTTGCGTTCATTCCCGGGGGAGGAAGTGCAGATGATATCATCGCACATATAGATCAGACTCTTGAAAAGAAGAGCAAAAAACTTGGATTTAGTGTTACTGCAAGCTGCGGTTCATATGAAATCAGGTTATCCTCAAAGACGGATCTGCAGAAGATAGTTGAAAAAGTTGACAAAAAATGTATCAGGTCAAGAAAGCGAGAGAACAGGAGAATAAGACATGAGAACTTTTGAAGGATTTAAAAAGGGCGTGAATCTGGGTGGATGGATATCACAGTTTGCGAAGTACGATGAGACACATTTTAACAGTTTTATAACAAAGGCCGATATAGCGGATATAGCTTCACTCGGGTTTGATCATGTACGTGTGCCTGTTGATTATAATGTGCTTGAGGATGAGGAGGGTAATCCTAAAGATAAGGGATTCGGATATCTTAGGAACTGCCGTGAATGGTGCAGCGAATACGGACTGAATATGCTCATTGACCTGCATGAATGTTTTGGGTATTCTTTTGATCCTCTTAAAAAAGATATGGACAGGAAGAAGTTCTTCTATGACGAGGGTTTGCAGGCCCGCTTTATGAAATTGTGGGAAGAGATCGCTACAAGATTTAAAGATTATCCTGACCAGATTGCATTTGAGCCGCTTAATGAAGTGGTCCTGATGGAAGTTTCGGATGCATGGAATGAGATCGTCACCAAATATGTAAAGATGATGCGCCGTATCGTGCCTGACAGCTATTTGGTGATCGGAGGTGTGTGCTATAACAGTGTGACCAGTGTACCTCTGTTAGAATTTCCGGTTGATGACAGGATAGTTTATAATTTCCACTGCTATGAGCCGATGATCTTTACACATCAGGGAGCGTACTGGATAGAAGGTATGCCATCGGATTTCCGTACTGGTTATCCGAAGACGCTTGAGGAGTATAAGACAGAAGGTGCACAGATACCTGCAGACATTAACGGAGCAGTATATATTGATGGGATAAGTGAGATCGGAGAGGGATTTTTTGAAGACATATTTGCTCCGGCGATCAAAAAATCTGAAGAAGATAATATACCCTTATACTGTGGAGAATACGGAGTTATAGATCTTGCTGACGGCGAAGACAGGCTTCGCTGGCTTTCAGACATACATGCTGTATTTAACAGGCATGGGATAGGACGTGCGTTATGGAATTACAAAGAGAAAGATTTCGGAATGCAGGATAAGAGCTTTGCTTCCATACGGGACAGATTCATAGAGATCGTATGATCCGGCAACATTGGGACACGGGGACGGTTCTTTTGTCCTCATGACACAGAGTTGATTCATTCGCTTCAGGTAGATTTTATGGACAGAACATCGGGTTTACAGATAATAGATAAGCTTGAAAACAGCATAAACAGTGTTATCATCGGTAAAGAGAAGGTTGTGGAGCTTGTCGTTGCGGGTGTCATTACCAGTGGACATATCCTTATAGAAGATACGCCCGGAACAGGAAAAACATTGCTTGCCAGAACTTTGGCGGCTTCGATAGACGGTGATTTCAGACGTATACAGTTTACGCCGGATCTGCTCCCGGCCGACATAACAGGACTTAATATCTTTGATCAGGCAGAGTCACGATTTGAATTCGTCAAAGGTCCGATCTTTACGAATATACTTTTGGCGGATGAGATAAACAGAGCCACCCCAAGAACACAGTCGGCACTGCTTGAAGCTATGGAAGAGAGACAGGTTACAGTTGACGGTACAACTCATATTCTCGGGGAACCATTTGTTGTTATAGCAACTGAGAATCCTGTTGAGACGGCGGGTACATTTCCGCTGCCGGAAGCACAGCTTGACCGTTTTGTGATGCACATTTCCATGGGCAACTTAAGTATCGAAGATGAGATCAGAATGCTGAAAACAATAGATGAGGAGCACGCGGCGGACAGAGTCATGCCTGTTTGCAGCTGTGATGATATAATCAGTCTCAGGAAAGAAGCAGATGCTATTTTTGTTCATGATGATCTCAGGGAATATATAGTCAAGTTGGTTCAGAAGACCAGAGAACATAAGGCAGTTCAGATGGGAGTGAGTCCACGCGGAACCCTGTGGCTGCTTAAGACTGCAAAAGCATGGGCACTTATGCATGGAAGAGAATACGTTTTGCCGGATGATGTCAAGGAAGTTGCCGGTTATGTTCTCCCGCATCGTATGCTTGTTTATGCAGGAAGAGATATCGATTTAAAGCGCAAGATTGTAGATGAAATACTTAAGCTTATAGAGGTGCCTGCTGAGGATTGGGGTAGACGATGAAGCTTCTGATAGCTTTGGCAGCAGGAGTTCTGCTGTATCTGGCACAGCTTTGGATATACAGGAGATTTTGGGACAGAAATCTTAATATAAGCATAGATTTTGCCCATGATGTTGTGCGTGAAGGGGACGAGAATGAACTTGTCGAGATAATATGTAATGACAAGAAGCTTCCCCTGCCGGTTGTTCAGGTCAAGTTCGCGATAACGCGCAGTTTTATTTTTCCCAAACAGGATAATTCCACAGTAACGGATCAATATTACAGGAATGATTATTTTTCACTTATGCCATATCAGAAAATAACAAGGAGGTATGGCTTTTTATGTTCCAGGCGTGGCTATTATATGATGAACGGAATGGATGTAATATGCAAGGATCTTTTCCTGTCTGGTATGATGATACATACCCTGGCTCATGAAGCTTCAGTATGTGTTCTTCCGTTAAGACTTCCGGTTGACAGTTATCCTGTTAATGCGCGGGAACTTATGGGAGAGATAACCGACCGTATAAAAAGAAATGAGGATCCGTTTGAGTTCGCGGGTATAAGGGAATACAGAACCTCCGATACGATGAACAGGATAAACTGGAAAGCGAGCGCCTCGGCAGGCGAGCTGAGAGTCAACAGGTTTGACTCCACTTTTACGCAGAGGGTGGTTATCTGTCTTAACCTCGAATGCCATATAAGGTGGCATGAGGATGTGTTTGTGGAAGAAGAGATAAGGATAGCGGCTGCGCTTGCAGATCATTTCATATCGGAACACATCCCTGTTGCTCTGGTCA
>JAFXVI010000109.1 GCA_017524595.1 Lachnospiraceae bacterium
ATACTTGAGTCTGGAAGATGATAATCGTGCAGTAGAGCAGCAGGTGAACGAGATAAATTCCAACAAGAAAGAGACCGGTATCAAGTTAAGCGAATCGGAAAAGACCGAGAAAGAACTTGAGGAAAAGATAGCTGCTTTTGGCAGGGAACTTGAACAGCTGAGAGAAGAAGAGAATAAACATGTTCTTGAATCGACCGATATAGAGCTTAAGGTTAACACGCTTGAAAGGGATGCGGAGCATGCTGCTTCCAATGTTACACGTGCAGAAGAAGAGATACGTCGGCTTAATGACGAGATAAAGGAAATAGATGAGAAGATAAGCGCAGAAGAAGAAGAGATCAGGCTACGGAAGGAAAATATATCTAAGATAGAAAAGACTCTTGAGGCTTCGGCAGGAAGCAAGGACAGCGAAGAGGAAAATATCAGCAAGGCAGTAGCGCAAAAGGAGGAACTTACAAGGAAACAGAAATCATTTTTCACTACTACCGATGAGCTTAGTAAAAAGATCAGTTCGCTTGAAAAAGAGGTTTTGCGACTTAATACACAGAAGGAACGCATCGAAGAGGAGCAGGAGAGCCGTATCGGATATATGTGGAACGAATATGAGATCACTCTTTCGTCAGCCACCGGTATGCGCGATGAAGAATATAATGATGTCCCTGCAATAAAACGATCCATAAGGGAACTTAGAGACGGGATCAAGGCTCTTGGTGAAGTTAATGTAAATGCCATAGAGGAATACAAGACTCTGATGGAAGAGTACACCTTCTTAAAGAACCAGCACGATGATCTTGTTGAAGCCGAGAAGACGCTCACGGGAATTGTCGAAGAACTTGATGAGGCTATGAAGAATCAGTTCACTGAAAAGTTCAGGGATATAGAGAAAGAATTTGACAAGGTATTCAAGGAGATGTTCGGTGGAGGGCATGGAAGTCTTAAGCTGCAGGAGGATGAAGATATACTCGAGGCCGGAATCAGCATAATCGCACAGCCGCCCGGAAAGAAGCTCCAGAACATGATGCAGCTGTCGGGAGGCGAGAAGGCACTTACGGCCATAGCTCTTCTGTTTGCGATACAGAACCTTAAGCCATCTCCTTTCTGTTTGCTTGACGAGATAGAAGCAGCGCTTGATGAATCAAATGTAGGAAGATTTGCCGGATATCTGAATAAGCTTACAAAACATACACAGTTCATAGTCATAACGCACAGGAGAGGAACAATGGAGAGAGCTGACAGACTGTACGGAATAACGATGCAGGAAAAGGGCGTTTCAACACTGGTTTCCGTGAATCTTATTGATAAAGAACTTGATGACTAGTGTCATGTGGAGGCATGAAATGGGATTTTTCGATAAGCTGAAGAACGGTCTTACGAAAACAAGAGAGAATATAGCAAAGAGCTTCGGCAGTGTTTTCGGGCAAACGGAAATAGATGAAGATTTTTATGAGGAACTGGAAGAGATCCTTATAATGAGCGACATAGGAGTTGCGACTACAGAGAAAATACTTGATGACCTTAAGGATAAGGTAAAGGAGCAGCATTTAAGGTCAGCCTCTGAATGCCGTGGTGTATTAATGGACTCTATAAGGGAACAGATGACTCTTCCAGATAATGCTTATGATTTTGAAAATGGCAAGGCGGTAATACTTGTCATAGGCGTAAACGGTGTCGGTAAGACTACAAGTATAGGAAAGCTTGCTGCCATATATAAGGGTGAAGGCAGGAAGGTAATGATGGCCGCGGCCGATACTTTCAGGGCAGCCGCCGGAGAACAGCTTAACGAATGGGCACTCAGGGCGGGAGTCGATATTATAAAGGGAGCTGATGGACAGGATCCGGCTTCTGTTGTATTTGATGCCGTCAAGTCAGCCAAAGCGAGGAACGTGGATATACTGATATGCGATACGGCCGGAAGGCTTCATAATAAGAAGAATCTTATGGAGGAGCTTAAAAAGATACACAGGATAATAGACAAAGAATACCCGGAGGCGGCAAGAGAAACACTGGTGGTCATTGACGGAACCACAGGACAGAACGCTCTCATGCAGGCGAGGGAATTCCATGAAGCAGCACAGGCTACAGGCATAATCCTTACAAAGCTCGATGGTACAGCCAAGGGCGGTATAGCGATCGCCGTACAGAGTGAGCTTAATATTCCTGTAAAGTATATAGGAGTTGGCGAGGGAATAGATGACCTTCAGAGGTTTGATCCGGGGGCGTTTGTTGAAGCGATGTTTGAAGACAGTAAGGGAGAGGAAGAAGATGTTAACACTTGAAAAGTTTGAGGAAGCAAGTGAGCTGGTTAAGAAGGTTGCTTTCGAGACAAAACTTGTATACAGCAGCTATTTGAGCAATCTTACGGGTAACAAGGTATATCTTAAACCTGAAAATATGCAGATGACCGGTGCATATAAATTAAGGGGCGCATATTATAAGATGAGCACGTTGACTGATGAAGAAAGAGCTCGGGGCATAATAACGGCTTCCGCGGGCAATCATGCACAGGGCGTGGCTTATGCAGCGGGAGAATACGGATGCAAGGCAGTCATCGTAATGCCCACGACAACTCCTCTTATAAAGGTAAACAGGACCAAGAATTATGGAGCGGAAGTGGTGCTTTACGGAGATGTTTATGACGAGGCATGTGCCAGGGCACTGGAACTTGCAGAAGAAAACGGGTATACTTTCATTCATCCATTTGATGATCCCGCGGTAGCGACTGGGCAGGGCACCATAGCCATGGAGATATTCAAGGAGCTTCCGCTGGTGGATAATATTTTAGTCCCAATAGGAGGGGGAGGGCTGGCAGCAGGAGTGGCCACCCTTGCCAAGCTCATGAATCCGAAGATAAAGGTAACGGGCGTTGAGCCGGAAGGAGCTGCCTGCATGAAAGCTTCATTGGAAGCAGGCAAGGTTGTAACACTGGATAACGTAAATACGATTGCTGACGGAACAGCAGTAAAAACACCCGGAAGTTCAATCTTTCCGTATATACAGAAGAACCTTGATGATATAATTACTGTTCCTGATGAGGATATTATCGTATCTTTTCTTGATATGGTCGAGAATCATAAAATGGTAGTAGAGAATTCGGGACTTCTTACAGTAGCTGCGCTCAAAAAACTTAAGGATAAGAATAAAAAGATCGTTGCAATACTAAGCGGTGGTAATATGGATGTGATAACGATGTCATCCGTTGTACAACAGGGACTCATAATGCGCGACAGGATATTTACGGTATCAGTACTCCTGCCTGACAAGCCCGGTGAACTGTCAAGGGTTGCTTCGGTCATAGCCGAAAAGAGCGGTAATGTTATAAAGCTTGAACATAACCAGTTTGTTTCTACCAACCGTAATGCCGCCGTGGAATTACGTATTACTCTGGAAGCATTCGGAACAGAGCATAAGAAAGAAATAATGGAGGCTCTGACGGGAGGAGGATACAGACCAAAGATCGTAAGGACAAGTGTCTAGCAACTCTGTCAAAGAATGTAATGAAAGGAACGGAAACGTATGAAGAAACTGGCAAAAAAAGGAAATATGAATGAGCGTATAGATGTTGTTTTACGAAAGTTTCGTTCAAGAATGACATCCTATCCGCCAGGGATGTGTCCTTTGGCACTTTATCGATCGCTTCTCCAGATTTCAATGAACCAGTCATGCGGGAAGTGTGTTCCATGCAGGGACGGACTGGCTGAAGTGGACTATTATCTAAAGAGCATCCTTAACGGTGATGCCACAATGGAGATATTGGATGAAATGGAGAAGAAATGCCGCATGATCGCCAGCACTGCAGACTGTGCGGTAGGAACCGTAGGCGCCAACCTTATACTTGATTCGCTAACGGAATTTGCAGATGAATACGAAAGTCACATCAAGTTAAGGCGCTGCGCCGAGAACGTAAGCCAGACGGTTCCCTGTATTACACTGTGTCCTGCTCACGTAGATGTTCCCGGATATATTGCGATGATTAAGGAAGGGGATTACGCAGGTGCAGTTAAGGTGATAAGAAATAAAAACCCGTTCCCGACGGCCTGTGCCATGGTATGTGAGCATCCGTGCGAGAGAAAGTGCCGCCGTGCACTGGTGGATGCACCTATCAACATAAGAGGTCTCAAGAAATATGCTGTAGATCAGGCGGCTGCTGACACTGTCGATACTCCTGTTGCCAATGTAAAAACAGGTAAGAAGATCGCTATAGTCGGTGGAGGACCTTCCGGAATGACAGCAGCGTATTTTCTTACTCTCATGGGACACGAGGCGGTCATCTATGAGGAACATGAAAAGCTTGGAGGAATGTTAAGATACGGTATACCGGAATACAGGCTTCCCAAGGTAAGGCTCGATGAGGATATAAATGCGGTATTAAAGTCAGGTGACATCAAGGTACACTTAAATACTAAGGTGGGCAGGGATGTTTCTTTCAGTGAACTTAAAGAAAAATATGATGCAGTATACCTTGGTATCGGTGCTCAGATAGGTAACAGGATGCCTATCGAAAATGCGGATGCGAAAAATGTCATACCGGCGGCTGACTTTTTACAGGCCGTTGCGGACGGTAATGCACCGGATCTTAAAGGAAAGAAGGTCGTGCTGATCGGAGGCGGTAATGTTGCCATGGATGCAGCGCGTACCGCAGTACGTCTTAATGCCGAGAGCATCCATGTTTTTACACGTAAGAGAGATGATTATACAGCGCTTGAGAGTGAGATAGAGGCGGCCATGCAGGAAGGCATAAGGTTCAGAACACTTCTCAGTTTTCTTAATATTGAAGCCGACAAGGAGACAAATGAAGTAAAGGCTGTCTGGCTTCAGCCTGAGATCATAGCCGAATATGATCAATATGGTATGATGACAACAGAACATTCGAGTAACTATCCGTATAGATTTAAATGCGATATTCTTATTCTCGGTGTTGGACAAAGGAGCGATGTTTCCGATTTCGAGAGAGAAGGCGTTCCTGTGGAGCGTGGCAGAGTGTTAGCAGATGAAACTACAATGGTGAAAGATATGGAAGGTGTATTCTCGGGCGGTGATTGCGTAACGGGACCTTCCACAGCCATAAACGCGATAGCGGCAGGTCAGGTGGCGGCTTACAATATCGACGAGTATCTCGGGTATCATCATAAAGTTGACTATGATGTTTCTATTCCGCCTGCATATCCGAATCTGTGTGTACCTACTGGTCGTGCGGAGATAGAGGAAAGAGATCCGTTTGACAGAAAGGATGATTTTGAGCATGTTGAACTGTCGATGACTTTCGAAGAAGCAATGAGAGAATCCGGCAGATGTTTAAGATGCGATCATTATGGTTGCGGAGTGATGGAAGGAGGCAGGGGCGAATGATCACAGTAAAAATAAACGGAATTGATTATGAAGCTGAAGAAGGAGCCACCATACTTGATGTCGCACGAAGCAACGGTATAGATATCCCGACTCTGTGTTATATGGAAGGAGTGAGCGATGTAGGTTCATGCCGCCTGTGTATGGTAGAAGCTGAAGGTTATGAACGTATGCTCCCAGCCTGCCGTACCATGGTTAAGGATGGGATGGTGCTGATAACTGAATCAGAGCTTCTTACCGAGTACAGGAAGAATATGCTTAAGCTCCTGCTTTCAAATCATAATCTGGACTGTATGAGCTGTCCTGCTAACGGAACATGTGAATTACAGAGTCTGTGTAACCGTTATGATATACAGCATGCGGATCATGCGGGAACAAGATCACATATTGAGGGCAAGTTACCGGCTCTTAAAGATAATCCATATATAAGCTATGATCCGAGCAAATGCATACATTGCCTGCGCTGTATAAGTGTATGTAATAACATAGCATGCAACGGTACGCTTAAAAACAGCCGCTCAGGCACTTTCCATATTGTGGATGCTCCTTTTGGAGCTAATTATAAGGAAACGGGCTGTGAATCCTGCGGTAACTGTGCAAGTGTCTGTCCGACAGGTGCGCTCACACTTAAAAGGGAGGAAAAATACAGGGACTGGGATACAAAGAAGGTGCTTACCACTTGCCCGCACTGTGCTACAGGCTGTCAGTATTATCTGGTTGTTAAGAATAATAAGGTAGTTAATGTCGAACCTTCCAACGGTCCGTCCAATCATAACCGCCTGTGTGTCAAGGGGCGTTCGGGAAGCTTTGATTTCATTGATTCACCTGACCGGATAAGAACTCCCCTTATTAAGGATAGAGATACCGGGGAATTTAAGGAGGTAACATGGGAGGAGGCTATCGAGTATACTGCCAGACGCTTTATGGAGATACGCAGCAAATATGGCCCTGAATCACTTGCCGGTTTTGCTTGTTCGCGTTCCGCAAATGAAGATGTATACATGGTCCAAAAAATGGTACGTACCTGTTTTAAGAGCAATAATACGGATAACTGTGCCAGGGTATGCCATTCAGCTACAGTCGCGGGACTTGCAAGGACGCTCGGTTCGGGAGCCATGACTAATCCCATACATGATATCACACATGATGTTGACTGCATCATGCTTGTCGGTTCCAATCCGGAAGAGGCGCATCCGGTTGTCGGAATGCAGATACGCAAGGCTGTAAAGAATGGTACAAGGCTTATCGTTGTAGATCCGCGTGAAACAGGTCTTGCAAAGAATGCGGATATTCATTTAAAGTTAAGGCCTGGAACAAATGTGGCATTTGCAAACGGAATGATGCATGTCATGATAAAGGAAGATCTTATCGATCATGAATATATTAACGAGAATGCGGAAGGCTTTGAGGAATTAAAGAAGCTCGTTGAGGAATATACGCCCCAAAAGGTAGGAGAGATATGCCATTTAGATCCCGAGAGACTAATCGAGGCTGCACGTATGTATGCAACGGCTAAGAAAGCACCTATAATATATTGCCTTGGCGTTACCGAACATTCTACCGGAACAGAAGGCGTCATGTGCATGTCGAATATGGCTGTTCTTTGCGGTAAGATAGGAAAGAGCGGCTGCGGTGTTAATCCATTAAGGGGACAGAATAATGTACAGGGTGCCTGTGATATGGGCGCGCTGCCTACTGATTATCCCGGATATCAGAAGGTAGATAATGAAGAGGTCAGGAAGAAGTTTGAACAGGCGTGGGGAGTTGAGCTTAATCCCAAGCCGGGACTTAAGGCTACAGACGTGTTCCCGGCTGCAATAGAAGGAAGGATAAAGGGTCTTTATATCTGCGGCGAGGATCCCGTTGTTTCGGATCCGGATACGCAGCATATAATTAAGGCATTAGAGAGTCTAGAATTTTTCGTTATACAGGAGCTGTTCATGACAAAGACGGCACAGTATGCTGATGTCATACTGCCGGGAGTAAGCTATGCGGAAAAGGAAGGTACATTTACAAATACAGAGCGCAGAGTTCAGAGAATACGTAAGGCTGTTACTTTAGAGGGTGATATGAGGCTTGATACAGACATAATCATTGACCTCATGAATGCGATGGGTTATCCCCAGAAGCATCTTACCAGTGCACAGATCATGGATGAGATCGCATCTGTAACTCCCAGCTTTGCGGGTATATCACATAAGCGTCTTGACTCAGGTGAAAGCCTGCAATGGCCGTGTAAGGACAAGAAACATCCCGGAACGCCCATAATGCATGTCGGACATCCGGCAAGAGGCAGAGCGTTATTGTATCCAGCCCAGTATAAAGCTCCGCAGGAGCTTCCTGATAATGATTATCCGTTTATTCTCATGACTGGACGTATCCTTTATCAATACAATGCTGCTGCCATGACGGCGAGGTCATCGGGTCTTATGGATATAGCAGGCGAGGGGTTCATAGAAGTGAATTATAACTAGTCATTAAATCTATGTCTTGGTATATAAACATCATTTCTATTATTTTCTCCTAGTCCCATAAGTTTATGTCTAACAGGGATATTTTGTGCTTGCATA
>JAFXVI010000005.1 GCA_017524595.1 Lachnospiraceae bacterium
ATATATCGAAACGTCGCAGCAGATAACGGATGTGAAGGCGAAGCTCGAACAGGAAGAGATTGAACTCGAAGAAGCACATGAGGATCTGGAATCCGAACAGTCGGCTCTTGAGGAACTTATTTCTGCCAAGGAAACCCAGATAGTTGCTTATGAGACGGACATCAACAACAAAGAAGCTGCCATAAAAGAGTATGAAGCCGAGATCGCAGCTCAGGATGAGATCATAAAGACTCTTGAGAAAAGAATAGCAGAAGAAAGAAGACGGCTTGAAGAAGAGAACAGATCGCTTAGGTCCTACGATGGCGGAATGTTCAAAATGCCGTGTCCGAATTATACCAGGATATCCGACGACTATGGAAACCGCATGCATCCGATACTCAATGTTGAGAAGTTCCATAACGGTGTTGATTTTGCAGCTCCTTCCGGTTCGCCTATCCTGGCAGCATATGACGGGGATGTGGTTGCGGCGGGTTATTCATCCAGTATGGGTAATTATATAATGATAGATCACGGTGACAGTCTGTATACTATTTATATGCATGCGTCTGCATTATATGTGTCCACGGGACAGACTGTAGGTAAGGGTGACAAGATTGCGGCTGTGGGATCGACAGGACGCAGCACGGGCCCACATCTCCACTTTGGAGTCCGCTTAAACGGGAATTACGTAAGTCCGTGGAAGTATTTGAAATGATCATGAGGAGTTAAAATGAACGAAAACGAACAGAAGAGCCTTGTAAATAAGGGACGTTTGCAAGGCTTTTTGGTAACTTTTATAGTGATGCTGATATTATTTCTTGTCGTAGGAGGTGTTGCAGCTCTTGCTCTGTTTGGAGCCGGCAAGTTCGATATAGGTCTTATTTATGGCAAACCCCAGGAATCGGTAGTCGACAAGGAAACCGAACGTAAGCTTGATACACTTCAGGCCATAATAGAACAGGAATATCTTAATGAATATACCAAGGAGGATCTTCGTAACGGTCTGTTCAAGGGTCTTCTTGAAGGTCTCGGTGATCCCTATTCGGTATATTATACCGAGGAAGAATATCATGAACTGACCGAAGATTCCGAAGGCGTATTTGAAGGCATAGGAGCATATCTGTCCCAGGATCCGGACACTAAAGTCGTAACAGTCACAAGACCGATCCCCGATTCACCGGCAGAAAAGGCAGGGATACTTACAGGTGATATCCTGGTCGAAGTGGACCATGAGAATGTGGAAGGCGAAGACCTTAACGTTACCGTCGCAAAGATACGTGGTAAGGCGGGTACGGAAGTAAATATAGGGGTAAGGCGTGAAGGCAGGGACGGAGTTATCCGGTATGATATAGTCAGGGCCAAGGTTGAATCGATGACGGTCGATTCCAGGATGCTTGACAACAGCATAGGATATATCCAGATAGCTGAATTTGACGATATAACCTATACCCAGTTCCTGAAGGCATTCAATGCCCTTAAGAGAGAGGAAATGAGGGGCCTTATCCTCGACCTTCGCGACAATCCGGGAGGAAGCGTTAAAACATGCGTGGAAATAGCGGATGAGTTTCTTCCTGAGGGATTGATAGTATATACCGAGGAAAAGGATGGGGACGGAGATGACTATTCTTCGTCAGGTGAGAATTATTATGACGGACCGCTCGTGGTATTGGTCAACGGAAGCAGTGCCAGCGCGGCAGAGATACTCACCGGTGCCATAAAAGATTATAAAATAGGGACTATACTGGGAACGACAACTTATGGAAAGGGTATCGTCCAGCAGATCATACCTCTTGGTGACGGTACGGGCGTTAAGGTTACGATAGCCAGCTACTTTACTCCAAACGGTGAGGACATACACGGAGTCGGCATCGAACCTGATGAAGTGCTTGAGTTTGACGCGGATGCATACATTGAGAACGGGACGGACAATCAGCTTGACCGCGCAGTGGAGATAATAGAGAGTAAATTAAAGTAAAAGGATTGACAGCATCCGGAAATGAGCGAGGTAATGAAAATAGTGGGACGGATTGGGTCTCCCAGTTATTCAATAGGAAAATTATATATATATGAGCACAATTCATTCAGGCCTTCGCACAGGCTCGTGGAAGACACGGAAGCGGAACTTCTAAGGTTTGAAAAGGCAAGAAACGAAGCGATAGAGAGCCTCAGAATAGCATATGAGAGGACAAATGAACGCGCGGGAGCCGAGAATGCGGAGATATTCAAGGCCCAGATAATGATCCTTGAGGACGAGGAATACAATAAGCGCATCAGGAACAATATACTTGCAGACGGTAAAAATGCGGAGTGGGCCGTAAGTGAGTCAAGCAGACATTTTTATGAACTGTTTACCTCTATCGATGATGATAATGTCCGTGCCAAGGCAATGGATATAAAGGACGTGACCAATAAGCTTATAAGGCTTCTTACCGGAACGGACAATGCGCTGGATCTTAAAGAGCCTTCCATCTTAGCGGCAGCCTATATCAGTCCTTCGGAGCTTGTGCAGATCAAGAGGGAGATGCTTGAGGGTATCGTAATGCTGGAGGGATCGGTGTATTCCCATGTGGTGATACTGGCCAAAACCGTAGGTATCCCCGTTGTATTGGGAGTATACATGCCTGAGAGCCTTAACGGGCACGAGGCGATCATCGACGGAGTGAACGGACAGGTATTTACCGATCCTGATGAAGAACTCAAAGCACGGTACAGACAGCTTATAGAAGAAGAAGACAGGCAGAAGTCACTGCTTAAGAAGTTCATCGGAGTAGATACGGTCACTTCATACGGCAGGAAGGTGGCGCTGCTTGCAAATATCGCCGGCCTGAATGATGTAAAAAACGCCGTGGAATATGATTCCGAAGGGATAGGTCTTACAAGAACGGAATTCATGTTTCTTGACAGGGAAACGCTTCCCACGGAAGAAGAGCATTTCAGGGCATATAAAGAGATAGTAGAGGCATGTGACGGCAGGAGTGTTGTGATCCGTACTCTTGACCTTGGAGCCGACAAGGGCGCTGCGCTTCTTCACTTAAAAGAAGAAGAGAATCCCGCACTGGGAAAGCGGGCTATAAGGATATGCCTCACAAACAGGGATATATTCATCCCCCAGCTTAAGGGAATACTTCGGGCGGCGGTATACGGGGATGTATCCATACTTTATCCCATGATAATATCAGGCGATGAGATGCTTCAGGTAAATGATATGGTCAGGGAGGCAAAGAGTGAGCTTGAAGCTGAAGGCGTACCCTTCGGATCGGTTAAGCAGGGAATAATGATAGAGACGCCGGCGGCAGCCCTTATATCGGATGAACTGGCCGGAATGGCTGATTTTTTCAGTATAGGCACCAACGATCTTACACAGTTCACGCTGGCGCTTGACAGACAGAACAGGGATCTTGCGCAGTTCTATAATCCGATGCATGAAGCAGTGATGAGGATGATCAGGATGACCGTGGAAAATGCGCATAAGGCTGGGATCCCGGTAACCGTATGCGGGGAGCTTGCGGCCAATCCGGCTGCAACGAAACGCCTTATCGATCTCGGGGTTGATGCGCTGTCGGTTTCACCCAAGGATCTTCTAAAGATGCGTAAGGTTATATGTGAGTTATAGTTATTAATAAAATATAAATCAGGAGGAACAAATATGATCTCATGGAACAATCTGGATACTCTTAACAGTTACAAGGAACTGGGTAAGCTAAATAAGGTGTCCGTAAAGACGGTGATGTCGGGTGATGAAGGCGCCAAAAGAGCCAGGGAATACAGTGTGCCTATGGCAGAGGGAATGAAATATAATTATGCATCAAAGGCAGTTGATGAGGATATACTTAAAGGTCTGGCTGCACTTGCTGATGAGGCACAGCTTACGGAAAAATATGCTGCACTCTATAACGGAGAAGTCATAAATACCGGTGAGAAGCGTCTTGTACTCCATCAGCTGACACGCGGGCAGCTGGGAGATGATGTGGTTGCCGATGGCGTTAACAAGCGTGATTTTTATGTCGGACAGCAGAAGAAGATAGCTGATTTTGCAGCCCGTGTACATAACGGCGA
The DNA here is from genome assembly GCA_017524595.1 of Lachnospiraceae bacterium. Lineage (GTDB taxonomy): Bacteria > Bacillota > Clostridia > Lachnospirales > Lachnospiraceae > UBA2868. The sequence goes on from JAFXVI010000005.1 coordinate 4,036, forward strand.
GATCGCCAATGCGAAGGGTGAGAAGTTCACGACCGTTGTTCAGATCGGTATCGGCGGTTCGGATCTGGGTCCCAGGGCAATATATCTTGCACTTGAGAACTGGGCTAAGAAAACCGGAAACTTCAAGATGGAGGCGAAGTTTATAAGCAATGTTGATCCCGATGATGCAGCTGCAGTCCTCAATGGGGTAGATGTAGCGCATTCACTGTTCGTACTCGTGTCAAAATCAGGAACGACGCTTGAGACGCTCACCAATGAAAGCTTTGTTAAGGACGCGCTTAAGAATGCGGGTCTTGATGCATCAAAACATATGATAGCGGTAACGAGCGAGACATCGCCGCTTGCAAAGAGCAGTGATTATCTGGCAGCGTTTTTTATGGATGATTATATCGGGGGAAGATTTTCGTCATGTTCGGCAGTGGGCGGAGCAATATTATCGCTTGCATTTGGAGCAGATGTATTTGCAAGGTTCCTTAACGGTGCAGCAGCAGAGGATAAGCTGGCTACGGAGAAGGATATCCGCAAGAACCCCGCAATGCTCGATGCGCTGATCGGCGTATATGAGAGGAATATACTGGGTTATGACTGCACGGCAGTCCTGCCTTATTCACAGGCTCTTTCAAGATTCCCTGCTCACCTGCAGCAGGCTGATATGGAATCTAACGGTAAGTCGGTAAACCGCTTCGGCGAGCCGGTTAACTATAAGACCGGTCCCGTTATCTTCGGTGAGCCGGGAACCAACGGACAGCATTCCTTCTATCAGCTGCTTCATCAGGGCACGGATATAATCCCGCTTCAGTTCATAGGCTTTAAGAACAGCCAGATCGGCACGGATGTCGATATCCAGGGAAGCACCAGCCAAAAGAAGCTGTGCGCCAATGTGGCAGCCCAGATAGTTGCTTTTGCCTGTGGTAAGGATGATGAGAACAATAATAAGAAATTCGAGGGCAACCGTCCTTCCAGTATAATAACAGGCGATCAGCTGACACCGGAGGCAATGGGCGCGCTGTTGTCGCATTTTGAGAATAAGATAATGTTCCAGGGTTTCTTATGGAATGTGAACAGCTTTGACCAGGAAGGAGTCCAGCTGGGTAAGGTACTTGCCAAGAAGGTACTTGCCCATGAGACAGAAGGAGCGCTTAAGGTATACAGCGATATGTTTGATATTTAAATATGAAGATGTTATTACCTCCCGATTGGGATAAAGCAGGCGCAGACAATAAGAAACTGTGCGCGAAATTTGACAGGGCAGTTTACAGGGCGGGCGGCAGTTATCTGCCGTACCGCCTGTTTAGACCATGCGTTCCCAAGGGCAGTGCCAAAGCAAATACGGATACTATAAGAAAAAAATCCGAGAAAGTGCCTCTGGTCATATATCTACACGGGGCTGACGCCGCGGGTGATGACAACGAATTACAGCTGTCAATGCATGATATAGGGACGTTTCTTGCAAGAGATGATCTTCAAAAACGTCATCCGTGTTATATCATGGCACCGCAGTATGGAGAGATGAGGCACTGGTCGATGCCTGATATAAGGGAAGGATTATGGAACCTCATTGCAGAGACGCTTGATACATATAAAGATATCGACAGGAGCAGGATATATATATACGGGTACAGCGCAGGCGGAGTGGGAGCCCTGCGTACAGTGAAGGAGCATCCGGGATTTTTTGCGGCAGCAATAATCATCTGCGGTGCAACGGGAACCTGGGATATAGACAGGCTGCTTGAAATACCGATCTGGATGGTACATGCGGCTGACGATAAGATAGTAAAGGCAAGTTACAGGTCAGGCACAAGGGGTGAACTTGCAAATCTTGGTTCGCATGATATCTATCAGTGGTATCTTAAGGCTAAGGATAAGGCGGAAGGTCCGGTATCTGAAATGAGATATACCGAATATCCATCCGGCTATATGGAGACGCACTATGGCGTTAATCCGCATTGCTCATGGGTTGCGGTATCTGATATGCGAAATATTGAAATGTGGGAATGGATGTTTGCGAAGAAGTTAAAGGGGTGATCGTATGATCGATGACAGGAAAGATCAAATACCGGATTACAAAAGGAACAGACATTTTGCGTTACAAGTCGTCTTTTTTCTAGGGACGGTACTTATAAACTTCATTCTGCCGCGTGCGGCGGGAGCTCTTGGCCTGCCGTTGTATCTTGATAATGTGGGTACCCTGCTTGCTGCAGTGCTTGGCGGTTATCTTCCAGGCATTTTTGTCGGTTATCTTAACAATATCATCAATATGCAGGGAAACCCCGGCAATGCATACTATGTGGTGATCAGTACGATCATAGCAGCCGTTGGAGCCTATCTTGGAAGAAAGGGATGGTTCGATAAGATCGGGAAGGCTATACTTACTATTCCGATCTTTGCATTTTTCGGCGGAGTATTCGGATCCATCCTTACATATCTTCTGTACGGTTACGGAATGGGCGAGGGGATATCAGCCCCTTTTGCAAGGGTGCTTTTAAATAACGGAACCCTGAGTATATTCTGGGCGCAGATGATATCGGATATAACGATCGACCTTATAGACAAGGGTATAACGGTCATCCTGGTATTTGTGATCTTAAAGCTCATACCTGACAGGCTGAAACCATGGCTGTGGCTTACAGGCTGGCGTCAGGCTCCTCTTTCTAAAGAAGCGCTTGATGATGCAAGGAAGAACGTGACAAGGTCTGCATCCTTAAGAAGCAAGATCATCGCTATCATTTCCATTATTATGGTATGTGTTGCGGTCGTGACCACCATCATCAGTTATATACTGTATCAGAATTTTGCCATGAAGCAGTATACATACAGCTGCGCGAGCGCGGCAAGACTGGCAGCAGGCACTATAGATGCGGATAAGATAGATGAATACTTAACTCTGGGGGAAGCAGCTCCAGGTTATGCAGCGATAGAGAAGAAGCTCATTAATATTAGACAGGGCAATCCCGACATAGAATACATCTACGTATACAAATTCATGGAAGACGGGGTTCATGTCGTATTTGATCTGGATACAAAAGAAGTAAAGGGGCAAGAGCCCGGCGATGTGATAGAGCTGGAGCAGTATCTGGAACCTTACAGGAATGATTTTCTGCTGGGCAAGGGGATAGAACCTCTTCTTGATGATACGATATACGGGCGTCTGCTTACGGTATTTGAGCCCGTCTATGATTCCAACGGGGACTGCGTTTGTTATGCGGCGGCTGATATCAAGGTGGAAGATATGCGGCTTACCAGCCTTAACTATATGACCAAGGTATTTTCACTGTTTATGGGATTTTACATCTTCATACTGTCATTGTGTATCTGGCTGGTTGATTATCATCTTATCTATCCCATAGCTGCAATGACACTGTCTGCAAGA
>JAFXVI010000110.1 GCA_017524595.1 Lachnospiraceae bacterium
TACAATCTCCTTACGGCAAAGCCTGTAATATACGCGGCTAATGTTTCGGAGGAAGACCTTGCTGATGATGGGGCAAACAACGAATACGTTAAGAAGGTAAGGGAACATGCGAAGGGAGAAGGCAGTGAGGTATTCGTGATATGTGCCCAGATAGAACAGGAGATAGCCGAGCTTGACGATGATGAGAAAGCTATGTTCCTTGAAGATCTCGGGTTAAAGGAGTCAGGGCTTGAAAAGCTTATAGCAGCAAGCTACAGACTATTGGGGCTTATGAGCTTCCTGACTGCCGGTGAAGATGAGTGCAGGGCATGGACTATAAAAATAGGAACAAAGGCGCCGCAGGCAGCTGGGAAGATACATACGGATTTTGAAAGGGGCTTTATAAAGGCAGAGGTAGTAAACTATAAGGACCTTTTGGAACAGGGGAGTCTTGCAGCTGCAAGAGAGAAGGGGCTTGTGGGAATGGAAGGGACGGATTATGTAGTTCAGGATGGAGATGTGATTCTTTTCAGATTCAACGTATAGTTACAAAAATATTTCAAAATTATTTCAAAAGAGTGTCAAAACAATATTTTGCGTTTTTGACGCTCTTTTTATGTGCCCTAATACAAGATATGGTGAGCGCATCATCCCCCACTTTGCTCCACACATGAAAAATTCGGCAATTTAACGGAGATTTTTATTAACATTAGGGTTGATTTTTTGAGTTTTAAGGGGTATTATTGACTCGTAAGTGGTGAAAAGTGGTAGAAAGTGGTAGAAAGTAGAGCAACCTGATATGTTCATGGGAGAGTACAACCACACAATCGATGCTAAGGGGCGTCTGATAATTCCGGCTAAGTTTCGCGAGGAGTTAGGGGAAGCTTTCGTGATAACGAACGGAAATGATGGTTGTCTCAATATTTACACCAAAGAGGCGTGGGAAACCTTTTTGGGCAAGCTGCTGCTTTTGCCAGGCAATGAGGACAAGCGAAAGATGGTTCGTGCGCTTGTTTCACAGGCTGATTCGGTAGAACTTGATAAGCAGGGAAGAATACTCATCCCGACCACATTAAGGGAACGCGCGGGACTTGAGAAGGACGTCGTACTTGCAGGAGCTATCGATAAGATCGAAGTCTGGGATAAGAACAAGTGGGAAAATGAAACGGACGATACTGACATTGATGACATTGCCGAAAGATTAGCCGAACTTGGATTAAGCATTTAGGGTTAACCTTGAAGGGAGGAGACGCCTTGGAGTTTGATCACAAGCCGGTTCTGCTTAATGAGACCATTGATAATCTGTGTATCAAGCCTGAAGGGACCTACGTGGATGGCACGTTAGGAGGCGGGGGACACGCGTATGAAGTCGTTAAGCGGTTATCACCACAGGGGAGATTTATTGGTATAGATCAGGATGCCGACGCTATCCGGGCGGCGGGGAAGAAATTATCGGAATTTGGCAATGTTATTCTAATAAGAAGTAACTATTGCAACATCAGGGAAGAACTCATGGGGAACCACATAACAAACGTGGATGGGATCTTACTTGATCTTGGGGTATCCTCATATCAGTTGGATACGCCCGAAAGGGGATTTTCTTATATGGCTGATGCGCCGCTTGATATGCGGATGGATCAGCGAAACGAACTTACAGCGGGGGACATAATAAATAGCTATACGGAAGCGGAACTTTACCGTGTAATAAGGGATTACGGTGAAGATAGATTCGCAAAAAACATAGCCAAACATATTGTGGCTGCAAGGGCTGATAAGAAGATCGAAACAACTTTTGAACTTGTCAACATAATAAGGTCAGCAATTCCCATGAAGATACTAAAGACCATGGGACATCCTGCCAAAAAGACATTTCAGGCGATAAGGATAGAACTTAATCGTGAACTTGATGTGCTAAGGGACACACTTGATACGATGATAGATATTCTTAATCCGCAGGGCAGGTTATGCATCATCACTTTCCATTCTTTGGAAGACAGGATAGTTAAGAACGCGTTCAGGAGCAGTGAGAACCCCTGTACATGTCCTCCGGGCCTGCCGGTCTGTGTGTGCGGCAAGGTGAGCAGAGGCAGAGTGGTAACGAGAAAACCGGTAATTCCGTCTGTCAGAGAAATGGAAGAGAATCCGCGCAGCAAGAGCGCCAAACTGAGAGTGTTTGAAAAGTCATGAGAAATAATCTTAAAACAAAAGTCAATAGTGAGTACAATTATGGCAATACAGCCAGGGAACTCCGTGAGCTTACTCATGATGGAGGTTCAGCGCTGAGACTGAGCCATCAGACCAGACGGAACAGGGAGCGCGCAGGGCATATGAGCCTTCCGTATGTATTGTTTCTTACGGTAGCCATGGTCTGTACGGTAGCGGTATGTATTCAATATCTTATGCTGAGATCGGAAGTAACCAGCAGGATAAAGGAAATAGCAGCGCTTGAAACTCAGTTAAGTGAGCTTAAGGCCGAAAATGATGATACGGAGAACAGGATAAAGGGAGCCGTAGACCTTGAAGAGATCAAGTACAGGGCAATGAATGAACTTGGTATGCAGTATGCAAATGAAGATCAGATAGTTGCTTATGAGTGCGAAGATACGGACTATGTCAGTCAACTTGTTGACATAGAATAGGAAATAAGAGATAATTATCAAAATATTTATACTGCCCGAATGCCACGGGCAGTTTTTGAATTATGCCGGGAGACGGTTCGGTGGGCAGAAAAAAACGCGAGAAAAAACCCCAGAAATTCACGGGAAAGATGCAGAAGAAGCTGACAGTATTGTTTTTGTTGATACTGGCAGCTTTTGGTGTGCTTACTGTAAGGTTGTATGCGATAAACCGTGATAACGGTGAGGAGTATAAGAAGCAGGTCCTTTCGCAGCAGGAGTATGACAGCAAGACTCTTCCCGCAAAGAGGGGAGAGATCGTGGATTGCAACGGTACAAAGATAGCGGTCAGTCAGAAGGTATATAATGTTGTGATCGATGCCAAAACGCTAAATGGTAATGACAGGCTGTATCTGGAACCGACACTTAACGCGCTGTATGACACGGATATTGATTTTTTATATACAAGGGACGATCTTAAGAGCTTTATAATATCCAATCCCACTTCACAGTACAGGATCATCGCGAAAAAACAGAAGTATGATGTCATAAGCCCTCTGATGGAAAAGCTTAATAACAAAGTAGATAATCCGAATCTTAAGGGAGTATGGCTTGAGAATACATATCAGCGGACTTATCCTTATGGTTCGCTTGCATGTGATGTGATCGGTTTTGTGCAGGGGGACAACGAAGGGGCTTATGGCCTGGAGGAGTTCTATAATGACACTCTTAACGGCACTCCGGGACGTGAATACGGGTATCTTAACGATGATGAAAATCTTGAGAGGACGATAAAACAGGCTGATAATGGCAAGACACTTGTTACCAGTATAGATGTAAATATACAGAGTATAGTGGAAAAACACATCCTTGCATTCAATAAAGAACATGAAAATGAAGCAAGAGAAGGCAATGGCTCCAGAAATACGGGAGTTATAATAATGAACCCGAACACGGGAGAGATTCTGGCTATGGCGTCTTACCCCGTATATGACCTTAATGATCCCAGAAATACGGATGGACTTGATATTGTAGTTGATGAAGATTATTCAATGCAGGGTGTCATTAACGTGGATGTCGATGCTTCGGACGAACAGGAAGACGCAGAAACGGGAGAAACAGGGGAAGAGGATAATGCACAGGCCGAAAATGGAGATACAGACGATTCGGATAATGATGAAGAGACTACGGGAGGCAAGAGTATAAGCGCACCGGCAGGCGTAGGAGATCATGGTGCACAGGGTGAGGAAGAAGAAGCTCCGGATGTTGAGGAGAAAGACAGACCCAAGACCTACGAGGAAGCTTATGAAGATGCCAAGATGGAGGCACTCAACGCTCTTTGGAAGAATTTCTGTATAAGCACTACTTACGAGCCGGGTTCAACATATAAACCTTTTACCATGGCTGCCGGCCTTGAAGAGGGTATACTGACCGGAAATGAATCATATAACTGTACGGGAGTTAAGGAAGTAGGAGATCATCAGATACACTGTAACAACCGTTTCGGGCATGGAATGCTTACTTTTTCGGGTGCTCTTGAACAGTCCTGCAATGTTGCTTTCATGGATATAGGAGCAAGGATAGGCAAGAAAGTATTCATGAAGTATAACAAGCTTTATAATTTCGGACTTAAGACCAATATAGACCTTACAGGCGAAGCCATGACCAACACTCTTGTTTTTGATATTGACAAGATGGTTCCGACAGATCTTGCGATCAGTTCTTTCGGACAGGGATTTAATGTTACCATGATCCAGATGGTATCAGGTTTCTGTTCTTTGATAAATGGAGGGTATTATTACCAACCGCATATAGTAACCAAGATAGTTAATGACGACGGTGCAACAGTCAAGAGCATTGAACCGAGGATACTCAAGCAGACGATATCAGAAGAAACATCCCAAAAGATAGTGGAGCTGTGCAATAACGTTGTATCGGAAGGTACCGGTAAATCAGCACGTCCTGCCGGATACCGTATAGGTGGAAAAACAGGTACTGCTGAGAAATATCCCAGAAAAAAGAAGAATTATGTTGTATCCTTCATGGGTTATGCGCCTGCTGATGATCCGCAGATAGTCATATATACGGTAATTGACGAGCCGAACGCGTCAAATCAGGCGTCAGCGCGTTTTGCAACACTTCTTACAAGAGACATACTGACAGAGGTACTTCCGTATATGCATGTCTTTATGACAGAGGAACTGAGCGAGGATGAAAAGGCAGAACTTTCCGAAGCTGCGCTTACCTTTGCACAATCCTCCAATAAGTCTTTGAGTGAAAATGATGTTGTTTCCGAAAATCAGATAAATGAGGAACAGGGAGAATCAAGTGATGCGGGAGATCTGGATTCTGTCATTACATTTGAAGAGCAAGAGATTGAAGAGCAGGAAGAAGAACGCAAGTATGAGTTGGATCCGGTAACCGGATTTCCTATAGATCCTACCAGCGGAGCCGTCCTGGATCCTGATACGGGACAACCGATAGATTCTGCGGAATCTGATCTGGAGTAAAGCTGTCGAATTCAGTTTATGTTTGAAAAAAAAATAAAATGATATATACTATATAAGATTTTCAAAATTATGAAACGAGGATGAAATATGGACTTTAGTGTTCTGTGGGCGCTGATCATAGCTTTTGCCCTGACTGCGGCTATGGGACCGTTTGTAATTCCCTATCTGCACAAGCTTAAGGTTGGGCAGACTGTAAGGGATGACGGACCGGAGAGCCATCTTAAGAAAAATGGTACGCCGACGATGGGCGGGATAATGATAATTGCCGGGATGCTCCTTGCATCGCTTGTATATGTCAGACGTTATCCTGATGTTATACCCGTACTTATGATGACGGTAGGTTTCGGGATGATCGGCTTTATCGATGATTATGTCAAGGTAGTTCTAAAGCGGGCGATGGGTCTCAGGGCATGGGAAAAGTTGTCGCTTCAGTTTGTTGTAACTGCGATATTTGCGTATTATATGATGAATATAGCAGGTGTCAGTTTACAGATCATAATACCTTTTACAAGTGGAAGATCGGTGGATATAGGATGGCCTGCAATACCGCTTTTGTTTCTTGCGGTGCTTGGTACGGTTAACGGAGCCAATTTCACGGATGGTCTGGACGGGCTTGCATCCAGTGTCACAGCTGTTATAGCTGCTTTTTTTGGTATAGTTGCCATATCAGTGGGCAGTGGAGTAGCCCCGGCGGCAGCGGCTTTGGTAGGTGCTCTGTTAGCGTTTTTGCTATTCAATGTACATCCCGCAAGCGTATTCATGGGGGATACCGGTTCCCTGGCTCTTGGCGGGTTTGTTGTTGCAACAGCATATATGCTTAATATGCCCATTTTTATCCTGATAGTTGCCTTTATATATTTTGTTGAAGTTCTTTCCGTGATGATCCAGGTCGGATATTTTAAAATATCGGGTGGTAAGCGCGTGTTTAAGATGGCTCCGATACATCATCATTTTGAATTGTGCGGCTGGTCGGAGACCAGGATAGTAGCAGTGTTCACGATAATTACGATTTTACTTTGTGTTATAGGATTTATGGCTTATTAAGCCAACGGGTGTAAGATATGGACAGGAACAGGATTCTGGTTGTTGGAACCGGTATTAGCGGCGTCAGTGCATGTGATCTTCTTTCGGCAAACGGTGAGACATGCGTGTTGTTTGATTCCAATGATAAGCTTTCCGAACAGTCAGTCAGGGATAAACTCAAAGATGCCGGGAATGTCGATATATATTTCGGAGAACTTGAAGAAGGTGTATATGACACTATCAAGCTTGCGGTGTTAAGCCCCGGAGTGCCTGTTGATTCGACTTTTGTTGTTGGACTGAAAGACAGGGGTATACCTGTGATCGGTGAAGTAGAGCTTGCTTTCAGATATGATAAGGGCTCTGTTATAGCAATAACCGGAACCAACGGCAAGACGACAACGACTGCGCTGACGGGCAAGATAATGAGCGATCATTATGACAGGGTGTTTGTTGTCGGAAATATCGGGAATCCCTACACGAAAGAGGTATCTGATTCAAGCACGGATTCGGTGTCGGTTGCAGAGATAAGCAGTTTTCAGCTTGAGACCATAGATGATTTTAAGCCTCATGTGAGCGCGATACTTAACATTACGCCGGATCATCTTAACAGACACCATACTCTTGAGAAATACATTGAGGTCAAGGAGGCAGTCTGCACAAATCAGACCGGAGATGATTATGTGATCCTTAATTATGAGGATGAAGAACTTCGCGAATTTGCAGAAAGGACCCCTGCAACTCCTGTTTTCTTCAGTTCGGCCAGGAAGCTTGATGATGGCCTGTATTATGATAACGGGACGATATATCTCGGTACCGGGGGCGTTTCTCAGCGGCTTATAGATGCGGACGAGATGAACATAATCGGAGTTCATAATATGGAAAATGCCATGGCTGCGATTGCCATAGCCCATGTTTTCGGGGTTCCCATGGACAGCATTCTTAAATCGGTTCGTGACTTTAAAGCCGTTGAACACAGGATCGAGTTTGTGGCTGAAAAAAACGGGGTACGATATTACAATGATTCCAAGGGCACCAATGTTGATGCTGCGATAAAGGGTATCAAGGCGATGAACAGACCCACCTGCCTTATCGGTGGTGGTTATGATAAGGGTTCGGAATACGATGAATGGTTCGAAGCATTTGATGGCAAAGTAAAGAAGCTGGTGCTTATAGGCGCTACAAAACATAAGATCGCCGAGTGCGCAAGGAAGCACGGATTTAATGATTATGAATTTGCCGAATCGTTTAAAGATGCGTTTGACATATGCGTAAGAAATGCCGTGGAGGGCGACTGTGTACTGCTGTCACCGGCCTGTGCAAGTTGGGGAATGTTTGATAATTACGAACAGAGAGGCAATATCTTTAAGGAGTATGTAAACGATCTATGAGTGAAGAAAGGAAAAGGCGCAAAAAGAATAAAGATAAAACCTTCTTCGACTACACCATGCTGTTTATCGTACTCTTTCTTTTATGTTTCGGCCTGGTTATGCTGTATAGCGTGAGTTCGTATGAGGCATCGCTTGATTTTGGAGACTCGGCGTATTATCTCAAGAAACAGGCTCAGGCAACGCTGTTTGGGCTGATCCTTATGTTTGTTGTCATGATGGTGGATTATCACATATGGCGTAAACTTGCTGTTCCGGCATATCTGGTTTCTGTAGCTCTTATCCTTCTTGTACTTACTCCGCTTGGTTACGAGGTTAACGGTGCAAGACGCTGGCTGAACGTCGGTATATCACTGCAACCTGCGGAGGTTGCCAAGGCGGGTATGATACTTTTTTTTGCCGCCTATGTGTGCCGGATAGGCAGGAATGTACAGACATTAAAGGGAATACTAAAGACGCTGCTTCTTGGTGTCCCCATTTCAGTGCTTGTCCTTACGATCACTGAGAATCTCAGTACGGCCATAATTATTTTCGGCATCATCTTTATGATGGTATTTGTTTCAACGCCGAACTATAAAGAGTATTTTGCTCTGGGTCTGTCCCTTTTTGCGGTTGCTGCGATATTTGTTCTGCTTGTTAAAAAAGGAATACTGACGTCAGAACAATCATATCGTTTCGGAAGGATAGAGGCATGGCTTAATCCGGAGGCATATGCGAGTACAACAGGCTTTCAGACACTTCAGGCATTGTACGCCATAGGATCGGGAGAGGTGTTCGGTAAAGGCCTGGGCCAGAGCATGCAGAAGCTCGGATTCATCCCGGAGGCTCAGAATGATATGGTCTTTTCGATAATTTGCGAGGAGCTTGGGTTATTTGGAGCGGGGGCTGTGTTGCTCATGTTTATCATACTTATATGGCGTTGCCTGGTTGTGGCTAATAATGCCGAGGATATGTATGGTGCATTGATCGTTGTAGGAGTGATGGCGCACATTTCCCTGCAGGTGATCCTGAACGTGGCAGTTGTAACAAATACGATACCCAATACAGGTATCACGCTTCCGTTTATCAGCTATGGAGGCTCGGCTGTTGTGTTCCTGCTTATCGAGATAGGGCTGGTGTTCAGTGTTGGACGAAGGATCAAGTTAAGGAACGCCGGCGAATAAGGGGTGAAGTATGGCGGTTGATTATTCGGCTAATCCCGAGAGAAAAAGCGGGATAGGGCTGATGCTTGCATTTCTTATAACGCTTATTGTTATATGTATAGGAATACTGGTGATCAAATCAGAGTTTACGATCACATCGGTTGATATAACCGGAAATGAACATTACACTGCCGAGCAGATAGAAAATTATGTTCTTGCAGGTAAATACGGACACAATTCAATATATCTGTACCTGAAAGGAAGGTTTGGCAAGGCCGACGATATTCCGTTTATAGAGAAGATGGATGTTGAACTTTTGTCGCCCACCGAAGTCAAGATACGTGTTTATGAAAAAGCTGTCGCTGGATATGTGGAATATCTTGACCATTACCTGTATTTTGATAAGGACGGGATAGTGGTCGAAAGTTCGACAGAGCAGATCAAGGGAATACCGTTTGTGACCGGACTTGATTTTAACTATATAACGCTGCATGAGAAGCTTCCGGTTGAAAGAGAAGAAGTGTTCAGGCTCATACTTAATATAACACAGCTTCTGACAAAGTATAAACTTGATATTGATAAGATATATTTTGATAAGAGTTACAATATTACTCTGTATTTTGGAGAAGTCCGGGTTTACCTTGGCACAAGTGACTATATCGATGAGAAGATAAACAGACTAAGGTTCATTTTGCCTGAGCTGAAGGGGCGTATGGGGGTACTCCATATGGAAAATTATACGGGTGAAGGCGGTAAGTTCACATTTACAAATGATTAGAGCCCAAAAATATCTTCTGTGAGCTAAAAAAACTATTGATAATTTGATAAAATGATTATATTATTGTATATGAGTGTGGAGAAATCTATAAAAAGGGAGGGGCACTATTTTGCTGGAAATAAAAACTGATGTAATGGAAGCGGCGGCCAAGATCCTTGTTGTTGGTGTGGGCGGAGCCGGTAACAATGCAGTAAACAGAATGGTAGAGGAACAGATCAGCGGAGTCGAGTTCCTTGGTGTTAATACAGATAAACAGGCCTTACAGATGTGTAAGGCACCCAGATTATTACAGATCGGAGATAAGCTGACACAGGGATTGGGATGTGGAGCACAGCCTGAGATTGGTGAGAAAGCAGCCGAGGAGAGCGCTGAGGATATAGCCAATGCTATCAGGGGCGCACACATGGTATTTGTAACATGCGGTATGGGTGGCGGAACCGGAACCGGCGCAGCACCTGTAATCGCAAGACTTGCCAAGGAGCAGGGTGCCCTTACGGTCGGAGTTGTTACGAAACCGTTCAGGTTTGAAGCCAAGACAAGAATGCAGAACGCACTCGGCGGTATCGAGAAGCTTAAGCAGAACGTAGATACACTCATAGTTATCCCTAATGACAAGCTGTTAGAGCTTGTTGACAGAAGAACAACAATGCCCGACGCACTCAAGCTTGCTGATGAGGTACTTCAGCAGTCAGTCCGTGGTATTACGGATCTTATAAATGTTCCCTCACTTATTAATCTTGATTTTGCAGATGTTAAGACTGTAATGGAGAACAAGGGTATCGCCCATATAGGTATAGGTGTTGCCAAGGGTGATGATAAGGCTATTGAAGCGGTTAAACAGGCTGTTAACAGTCCGCTGCTTGAGACGACTATTCAGGGCGCAAGCCATATTATCGTTAATATTTCCGGTGAGATCACACTTCTTGATGCAGATGATGCGGTATCATTTGTAAGGGATCTTACAGGTGATGATGTCAATCTTATCATGGGTGCACAGTGTGATGACAGGGAGCCTGATACATGTACGGTTACCGTTATCGCTACAGGTATTGATGAAAGCAGGATTCCCAAGCAGGAAGCACGTCCGGCCGGTGCGGGACTGGCTTCGGGTGGAATGAAGAATTTCACCGGTTCCAAGGCATATCAGCAGAGACAGTTTGTATCTCCGAATGCCGGAATGGGAATGGGTATGACTCCTAATCCGAATCCTGCAATGACAGGGAATATCGGTCTTAACAATACAATGGGTACACAACAGCTCGGCGGTATGACAGGACCGATCAATACAGGTATGGGTGTTCCGCAGAATACGATGGGCATGAACAATACGGCGCAGTTTGGCGCACAGAACACACCGCAGTTTGGCGGTCAGAATGCTCCTCAGTTTGGGACACAGAATACGGCATCGCCATATAACTTCCAGAATACACAGATGAATATGAATCCGGCAATGGGACATACGGGAGCAATGCAGGGACAGATGGGCGGCATGCAGGCACAGCCGATCCCCGGAGTTACCCAGAATACAGCTCCGACACCGGAACCTACTACTTTTGGAGGCGGCTTAAGGGGAGTATCTCCATTGACCAGCCGTGTTGAGTCGAGACAGATCAAGATCCCGGATTTCCTTAAGAAATGATCGGATAACAAACAGAATGTAATTATAGATAATACATAGCTTGATCGAGCGGGCAGAGGCCTGCTCGATTTTGCGATATAGCCGGAAAGGATATGAATGATATGATCGAGGGAAAAGATATTCTGCCGTTTAGCTATTATAAAAAGGGCAAGCCTTTTACGGGAAGCTATAAAGGAATGCGCTACCGGATAATAAAAGAGGGGGCGGTTGATGAGGATGATACGGATAAATTAAAGGTTGATATATGGCCTGAGCCGTTGTGTTTCGAGGTGACGCCGGATGAAAAGATTACATCCCAACGGTTCGCATTTACGGATGACGGATATAAAGATGTAGTAAAATATCTGAATGATATGCACGAAGATTACAATATATAGTTATTATTTATGAACATAACCTGTATTTGGGGTTGACATAATTCTTTGTAATAAGGTATATTTAGTTTGATACCTGTAAGGGATGAAAAATAAGGGAGGGGATCATAAATATGAAATGTCCATTTTGCGGTTATGAAAACACGAGGGTTATTGACAGTCGTCCGGCAGAGAATGATAATTCGATCAGAAGGCGCAGGGTCTGTGATGAATGCGATAAGCGTTTTACCACCTATGAGAAGATAGAGACGATTCCGCTTATAGTTATTAAGAAGGATAATAACAGGGAGGCGTATGACCGCACCAAGATAGAAGCAGGTGTATTAAGGGCCTGTCACAAGCGCCCCGTTCCCGCATCTTCGATCACGCAGCTTATTGACGAAGTTGAGACGGAAGTGTTTAATTATGAGGATAAGGAGATACCGAGTGAGGTGATCGGAGAGCTTGTCATGAACAAGTTAAAAACCGTTGATCCGGTTGCCTATGTCCGGTTTGCATCCGTTTACAGGGAATTTAAGGATGTGAACACATTCATGGATGAACTGAAAAAATTCCTGAATTAACGTTTCCTGAGAATATGCTTGCACGGAACGCA
>JAFXVI010000012.1 GCA_017524595.1 Lachnospiraceae bacterium
ACGGTGAGGAACTTGCGCTCCTCCGCAGCGGCCTTCTGTTCGGCGGTAGGCTTGGTGTTCACGGCATAAACGGGTATGCAGTATGAAAACAGTAAGATATTTATTATTATGAAAAAAAAGTATCTCTTTAAATATCTCATAGGACCTCGAAATGATAGTATTTCCGGACAGTTACATCATACAATAAAACAGCCCGGTTGCCAAAGAGTTTTTACGAATTAAACAGCAATAAAACAGAGGTTACCTGATCACAAAAGAAATGATATACTTAGAACACCATGATGTTTTGGAGGAAGTATGAGACTTAGGAATATAACGGGCTCAAGGGAATTCATAGCAGAAAACAAATATGTGGTGCATGAGCCTGAAAAATACAAAGGATGCTGGAATAAGGAGATATTTGAAAATGACCGTCCGATACATATCGAGATAGGCATGGGAAAGGGAAGGTTCATAACGGAGCTTGCTTCAATGAACCCCGATATCAATTACGTGGGGATAGAGAAATACTCAAGCGTACTGCTTCGGGCCATCCAGAAAATGGAGGCAAATGAACTTAAAAACCTTATGTTCATAAGGATGGATGCGGAATATATCACGGATGTTTTTGCCGGAGATGAGATCGACAGGATATATCTTAATTTTTCGGATCCGTGGCCAAAGGACAGACACGCCAAAAGGCGCCTGATGTCGTGCAATTTCCTGAACAGATATACACAGATCATGAAGGCCGGCGGAGTGCTTGAATTTAAAACGGATAACAGGGAGCTGTTTGATTTTGCCGTTGATGAGGTTCCGGCAGCAGGCTGGGAAATACTTAAGCTTACGTATGACCTTCATAATGACGAAGAGATGATGAAGGGCAATATAATGACCGAGTATGAAGAAAGGTTCTCGGCCGAAGGGAATCCGATATGCAAATATGTCATAACTATTCAGAACAGCACATAACATCAGGGGAAATTATTCGTCAAGCTTGCTTGAAAGAATGATATCCCCTGATGTTATGTATTGGATGAGTCCAATGCAGCGAAAAATACGAAGTATTTTGAGCCTGTTCTGAATAGATATCAGTTAGAAGAAATAGTATTATTCGTCAAGCTTGCGGTGTCCGGACCTGCCGGTGAGGAAGGGGAAGAACCTGTTTATCAAAAGTATGGTAAGGGAAGTGTATATAAGATATACGGCTATCACTACCGCATAGCTGATATAACCGCGTGCCCTGGTAACATACTGGTTTACGTACATAGCTGCAAGAAGGGCAAGTTTCATGATCTCGGAGTTGTTATGGACAGCCATGAATAAGAGCGAATTGACACCGCAGAACCTTATAAAGGGGAAGGCGGTGTATTTTTCTGCTTCGGAAGATGAGGATCCTGCTGTATTTTTAAAGCCGCGGATACGTGAAAGAGCACGGCTTAAGAGTATGATGAACACGGAACCGCAGACAGAGCATATATAATAAAGAAGATAATTGTTTAGCACAAGAGAACGGAAATCAACAGGACGGTTAAGAGTGTTTATATAGATATCAAGAGCAAGAAGGACAGGCATGAGGATCAGTTCAATGATATTTAGGTTACGTGCCTTTCCTTTGATATATTCAAGACCCTTGTACAGATGATAACCCGTTAAGACATATACACAGGCAAATACCGGGCGAAGCGCAGTGATGATAAATTCATCGATCCTCTCATAGATGGCCGGATTGTTGGGTAAATACTGCCTTGCACTGTTTGCGCACATCGCAACAACAGATAATCCAAGGATAATAAATACAGCTTTCTTTCCTTTAAAACGTTGGGTAATGAACAGGAACAGGACTTCGGAAGCAAAAAGTGCGGGAAGGAACCATAAGACATTCATTCCGTGCATCCCGAGCACATACCACAACTGGATGAACAATGTCTTAAGAGGAACGACTTTGGTTATGAGCAATGAATACAGCACAATGAGGATGTAGATGAGGCTGAACCAGAAGTAAGGGATCATGATCGAGCGGAATTTTCGTTTGACGATATCCTTCAGATCTTTTTCTTCTTCCCGCTTACAGGAAATGAGCATACCGGATATGATAAAGAACAAAGGCATGTGAAAAGAGAATATCCACGAGCAGAGGCTTAAGATATGGGGGGAATAGGAAAAGATGATATCGTTCTGAAGGTGACCTATAAGCACCAACAGTATGCCGATACCCTTTGCCATATCAAAGTATGCTATTCTTTTCAGTCCTTTATCGCTGCTCAATTTACGATCCTGTCCGTTATTATTGTATATAAAGAGGTTTATAGTATATACTTAAGGCAGGTTTTTTTCAAGTTGACAGGACTTGATAAGTCAATAGGAAGAGAACAGATCAACGGATCTTTGAATGATCAGGGGGTGAGACAAATGACCGGAAGAGATAAAAACGAAGTCATCATACCAAGCAATGAGGAAATAGAAGAAGTGATAAAAATGCTCGATTCAAAAACACAGGAAGGTGTGAGCAGGATAGGGGTGCATCGTGTGGAGACCGAGCGCGAGGATTTTGTAAGAGAAGTGCATCATCACGGAAGGTGCGATGTCGGAAGTCCGTTCGCGGACGGGAGTGTAGGGAATTTCGGATGTGACTGAGCGTAGGATCCGGGATATAAGCAATACGGTCAGTTCCCGGAACTGTTTATTACGGTATTGTTTACCGTGATCCCGGAGCTTTTCCTGGGTTTTTCCGCAGCCGGTTCCTCATCCTGTACGGCCGGTGCATTTTCCGCCGGAGAACTGAGAATATCTTCTTCAGACAGATCCGGAGAAGCATCGTCGTTTCCGGTAAGGGTATCATCATCGGGAAGAGCATCATCTGCGGGAATTGCGGGACGTTCCGTAATTCCCGAAAAAGCCGAATAGATAGAAACATGGTCATATATACAGCGCCAGCCGCTGGATGAATCGGCAGTGACACAGATATATCCGTGTCCGTCTTCATCGTCCGCAAAGCTGGCGGCACAGTTTCTCGACTGGACCACGAAACCGGTCTTGGCGCATTCTACCGTAAGCCCGCAGTCCTTATCCTCTATACGGCGGAGGAACCAGTTGGAAACCGTGATCCCTTCGGGATGCTGTTCTGTCGGAGATGTTGTATAGGTATGGGCATTCAGTACTTCACGGCACATTTTATTGTCTATGCCCGCGTGCATTATCATTGCCATATCATAAACGGTACTGTAATGCTGTTCATCATACATTCCCGCAACGTTGGTAAAATGTGTGCTGTCTGATAACTGCAGTTCCTTGAGCCTCTCGTTCATCATCTCAACGAAGGCTTCTTCAGAGCCTGCGATATAGGTGGCAAGTGCTATGGCAGCGTCTCCGCCGGAAGGAAGGATCGTTCCGTATAACAGATCCCTTATCGTGACCTCTTCATTTTCGGCAAAGCCCACTGCACTTAAGTCATTTCTGTAACTGTAATCCGTGAACTCAAGGGTAATGGTCATTTTCTGATCAAGATCCTCTTCGGTCAGATTCTCACAGGCTACGAGGGCTGTCAGTATGTTGGTCATTGACGCGGGACTGATCCGTTCTCTGGCATTACGCTGTGCTAAAATGGTATCATCGGCAAGATCGATAAGGATCCCATAACTGCTTACGACATCAGAAGGCAGACCGGTAGTTGCCGCGTTATCCTCGGCAGAATACACCGTAAGGTTATGTTCGGGCTTGATCTCCTCCTCTTCTGGGAATTCGGTTGCGATCTTCTCGATAGAGATATTGGGCATTACAGCTGCCTTCTCCTCCTTCTCTTCATGTGACATAAGGATAAGGAGAACCGCGCCGGTTATTATGGCGACGGCAATGACGGAAGGGAGTACGTATTTAAACAGCCGGTCGATAAGCTGCTGTTTTTTGCGCGATCTTGCGGCGACTTCCTGTCTTGCAACGGATTTTCTCTTTATTATTTCTTCTTCAATGCTGTTGTACTGGTTCATGGTATCAGAGTAAATCATATATGTAGTGAGTAATCATTATACCACAGCATGTGCCAATAAATCTATAGAAGATACTATATATTGTATGGATCAAAACGGGACAGTATCTGTTATGAACGGGTAACGGTAAACGGAAACGATGATCATGTTCGATCTTCTTAAATGATCTGAGGAAAAATACGAAAATGAATATATTATATGAAGATAAAGATATCATAGTGGTTGAAAAACCTGCGGGAATGCCGGTCCAGACAAGCAGTATCACGCAGAAGGATATGGTGAGTGAACTGAAAAACCACCTGCATGCAAAAAACGGCGGTTCCTATCTGGGAGTGATACATCGTCTTGACCAGCCGGTTAAGGGGATAGTTGTTTTTGCGGTCAATGAAAAGGCTGCGGGAAAACTGAGCAGACAGGTAAGAGAGGGCATTTTTGACAAACATTACTATGCCGTTGTTGAAGGCATTATAGAGACTCATGAAAGGAAGGTGCTTGAAGATCATCTGATAAAAACAAAAGAAAATACAGCCAAAGTAGTAGCAAAAGGGACAAGGGACGCAAAGAAGGCAGTACTTTCGTATACAGTGACCGGCATAAACAGGGATAAGGAAATAACATTGCTGGATATAGAACTTATGACGGGACGGTTCCATCAGATAAGGGCACAGCTGTCGCATGCGGGACACCCGATAGTTGGTGATGTAAAATACGGAGCAAA
>JAFXVI010000013.1 GCA_017524595.1 Lachnospiraceae bacterium
CTGAACCTGAAACAAACCTTCATCAAAACCGGGAAGTCCGGTCACGGAATCTATATCCTTAAGCTTTAAGGCATATGGCAGATAAGGCGATACATCATACTTAATACCCGCATCATCAAACCGGCTTTCGAGCTCCTTAACTGTAGTTTTTGACAGATTGACGCGTATGCACAGATCGGAAGGTTTCAATGATGATCCGAGGACTGTTCCGGCAATATCTGCGCCCAGTTCGTTCACAAGCTGTTCTGTCAGCCACACGGGACACGAATACTTTACTGACATTCCCTCAGGCGTATCCGGATCAGGATATTTGATATCATTTATGTCTCTTGCAATGCTGCGAAGGACTCCGTTTACAAAACCTTTAAGAGTGGCAAACCCTTTCTTTACCGCAAGCTTTACCGCTTCATTACACACAGCGGACTGCGGTACCGAGTCCATATATTTAAGCTGATAGACGCTCATCCGCATTATAGCCCTTATAACAGGCTTCATTGCGGATACTTTGATCCTGCTCTTTGAATCAATGATATGATCAAGCTCTATCCTCCGTTCAATGCAACCTTCCAGTACACGCTTAATGAAGCTCCTGTCACGTTTATCAAGGTAGGCATACTTATCAAGCACCTGAGTTATCCCGGCATATCCGGTGCCGGGTTCCTTCTCAATGACCAGCAATGTTTCAAGAATTATCATGCGGGGATTCATCCGAGCTTCTCCCCTGTCTTAATCCTGCATCCCAACAGAAAATCACCTGCCGGCATCTTCTTCTTACCTTCCATCTGCAATTCCGTTATCTTAAGATATCCGTCCGTAGTCTTAACATATATCCCATCCTTTGATGTTTCCGCCACACAGCCTGCTGCCGTATTTTCATAAATATCCTTATGCTGAGCGGGAATCTCTACTTCTCCCAAAGCTTCCGCCTTAAGAACCTTTAGTACTCTTCCCCCAAGATACGTATATGTCCCCGGCCACGGTGTAAAAGCTCTTATAAGCCTTTCAAGGCTCACGGCAGGCATGGAATAATCAAGCTCACCCATGTTCTTCTTAAGCATCTTAGCGTATGTAGCTTTTGATTCATCCTGTTTTATTGGAGTTATGTCACCCTGTTCAATCTTATCCAGCACTTCTGTTATCAGTAATGCTCCGGCATCAGCAAGCTTATTAAACAAGCTCTCCCCCGTCTCGTCGTCAGTTATGTCAACCTTATTTACGTACAGTATATCACCTGTATCAAGGCCTTCGTTCATCTGCATTACAGTAACTCCGGTCTCCTTCTCTCCGTCTGCTATCGCCCATTGTATCGGCGCAGCTCCCCTGTATTTAGGGAGCAAGGATGCATGTGTATTGATACAGCCGTAGCGTGGCATTTCAAGTATCTCTTTTGACAATATCTGCCCGTAGGCGGCCACAACGAAGATATCCGCATCATACTCGCCAAGCCTTGCAACCGCATCCTCATCTTTTATCCTGTGCGGCTGGAAAACCGGTATATCATATTTAAGGGCACACTCCTTAACAGGAGGTGGTACCGGTCTGTCACTTCTTCCCTTCGGCTTATCTTCCTGGGTTATGACTCCCACCACATTGTGTCTGCTGTGTATTATCGCTTCAAGGATACTGACGGCAAAAACCGGAGTACCCATAAACAGTACATTCATCATACTTCCTCTTCTGATGGCTTGACATCCTGAAGTTCGCCTTCTACCCTGTCCACATACAGCTTTCCTTCAAGATGATCTATCTCATGGAGCATTGCCCTTGCCTTAAGTTCCGTTCCCTCTATCTCCACCGGCTCCATGTCCTCGTTGTAAGCCAAAACTTTAACATAATTGGGCCTGGTCACCATTCCGCATTTCCCGGGAACGCTAAGACACCCTTCTGTTCCGGTCTGTTCACCTGACGTCTCAAGAACCCTTGGATTTATCATAACAAAAGGACCTTCGCCAACATCGATGACGACTATTTTTTTCAGTACGCCGACCTGCGGTGCAGCAAGCCCCACCCCGTCAGCATCATACATGGTCTCGATCATATCCTCTATAAGCGTTTTTATCCTTGGCGTAACCTCTTTTACCGGCTTGCATGGCTTTAAAAGCACCTCATCGCCAATCACCCTAATTGTTCTAAGCGCCATAATATCCTCCCTAACAACCTAATATCCGCGAACAGGATCCATGTCAAAAGTCACCCTGATATTCCTGTCCTTATATGTTTCACAATATCCCTCTGCCTGATCCTTAAGAAATATCAGTTCATTTCCTTCAACCGACTTAATATACATGACTTTCCTGTATATGTCGTTTATCTTCTTAACCGAAGCATCCACAGGTCCTATGAGAGTGCTCCCCTGTGCATGCAGACCCTTTATTATAACATCATTAAGCTCTTCTGCCAATGTTTTGCTGTAACGGTCAACCGCCTCTTCATCCGCACTTTCTATAAGAATCGCCAGCATATGACCCGCCGGCGGATATCCCATAAGGCTGCGGTAAGCCATCTCGTCATTATAAAATCTTTCATAATCCTGTCCTGCAGCTGCCTCCACAGCATAGTGTTCCGGATTATAAGTCTGTATTACCACATCTCCCGGGGCATCTGCCCTTCCTGCCCTGCCCGCTGCCTGTGTAAGCAACTGGAAGGTCCTCTCTGCCGCCCTGTAATCGCCGGCATTAAGTGACATATCCGCTATAATTATACCCATAAGAGTAACAAAGGGAAAATCATGCCCCTTTACTATCATCTGCGTACCTATAAGTATATCGGCCTCCCTGTTTGCAAAGGCCGAAAGAATCCTTTCATAACTGTCCTTCTGTCTGGTGGTATCGGCATCCATCCTGAGTACCGACGCATATGGGAACATCTTTTTAACAGCCTCTTCCACCTTCTCGGTACCGGCTCTCATACTGCCGATCATTTCCGAACCGCACTCGGGGCAGTTGCCGGTCATAACAGTCTCATAACCGCAATAATGACATATAAGCTTTCCTCCCAGATGTTCAGATAAAGAAACATCGCAATGCGGACACTTCATAACATGACCACAGGAGCGGCATGAAATAAAGCCTGCATAACCACGCCTGTTAAGAAACAACATTATCTGTTCATTTCTGTCAAGCCTCTCTTCCATAAGGGATTTGAGTTCTCTACTGAACATACTGCGATTGCCTTCCCTTAGTTCCTCTCTCAAGTCCACGAGATGAACAGCAGGCAGCTTCGCATCACCTATACGCTTATTAAGCCTGAATAATCCATATTCACCGCGCATAGCCATATAGTATGAATCAAGAGACGGCGTCGCGGAACCCAAGATCAGTGATGCGCCGTGAAGTTCCGCCAGCTTTCCCGCAGTCTTTACAGCATGGTATTTAGGCATATTATCACTCTTGTATGAACTCTCATGCTCCTCATCTATAACGATCAGTCCTAAGCTGTCAAAAGGTGTGAACAACGCCGAACGCGGCCCTATCATGATGGATATCTCACCCTTCCTGGCTCTCTCAAACTGGTCATATTTTTCACCGTCAGATAACCTCGAATGAAGAGTCGATACCCTGTCGCCAAACCGTCTGTAGAACCTCATCACTGTCTGATAGGTAAGCGCTATCTCAGGGATCAGCATTATCACCTGCTTACCTTCCTTTATAACAGCATCGATCACCTCCATATATACTTCCGTCTTACCGCTTCCGGTTATTCCGTGGATAAGATATGTTTTCCTTATTCCAGCTGAATAATCCCTGATGATCGAAGAAGCCGCTTCTGACTGTTCCTCATTAAGCGTGATCCTGTTGCTCTGCTGTTCTCCTCCGGCTGTATTCCTGTACACCCGCTTCTTTTCTACAGCTATGATCTCCTGCTTTTCCATAGCTCTTATGGTTGCCGGAGAGATATTAAGCTTGGCTGTAACCAGCCTGTAATCAAGCTGCTTTTCATTTATGAGTTCCTTAAGCAGTCTTGCCCGCGCGATAGTTCGTAAATTTCGTTCATACTGCTCAAGCTTCTCTCTTGCCTCTTCTACAGGTATGTTAAGGATAATACTGCTTTTCTCTTCCTTCTCCTTCATTATCTTCTTGATCGGGAGAACCGTCTTAAGAGCATTGATCATTGTGGAGCCGTAGGTCTGTTTCATCCAGTATGCAAGCCTTATCAGCTTATATTCCACAAATCTGCTGTCCGTGTCTACACTAATTATCTCTTTTAATTTTTCGGGATCATATACGGCAGTATCGGTTATTTCAAGAACGTATCCCTTTATTATCCTGTTTCCCGGGCCGAAAGATATGCTGACATAATCCCCGATGCCAAGATTATTTTCAAGCTCTCCGGGAATTATATATTGAAAAGTCCTGTCAAGATTTTCATGTGAAATATTCACAATTATATTCGCATATTTCATGATCGATCTCTCAGCCCTGCATCAGATCTTGCAATTTAGCTGTTCTTGCGGTCTGTTTATAGTCACCAAAACAAATGTTTCAAAAAATGTTTACATAATTTTTATCTGTCACATCGCCTACGCAACATGACATGGTTTCTTTGCAGAATGTTCATAACCTGTTAACAATTTGTGCATTACAATGTCATATTCTCCCAATATACTAACAGCATAGAAATTAAAATCTTTTTCATAAAGTGAGCTTAGCTCACATCCTCCCTCTAATAAATTAATATATAAGGAAAGGGTTCGACCGGCGGGTCGAACCTTTTTTGCACCCGCATTCTTGCAGTTTCTATACCGAAGAATTCAGACATTATCCCCCACCTTGCTGATTATGTTTTTATTTATCCTGTACATAAAGAAACAGTTGACGACAAACGACATAAGCTCCGCCACAGGAAAACTCCACCAGATAAGATCAAGCCCTCCGAGCTTTGCCAATATATATGCAGCCGGTATTAACACAACAAGCTGCCTTGCCACAGACACGATAAGGGAATATACTCCGTTGCCAAGCGACTGATACACCGTACCGCCCACTATACAGAACCATGCCAGCAGGTAATGCCAGGCTATTATCCTAAGTGCCGGGACTCCATAAGTTATCAGCGAGGAATCACCTGTGTTGAATATAAGTAAAAGCTTATCAGGTATCACCTCAAACATCAGGAAGCCTATGGCCGCAAAACCAAATGCATAAGCCATTGATATCTTGATCGCCTTTACCATACGGCTCCTCTTCTGCGCGCCATAATTGTATGCAAGTATCGGTATAAGACCGTTATTAAGGCCGAACAGCGGCATAAAGAACAGGCTCTGCAGCTTGAAATACACGGTAAAGACCGCAACTGCAGCATCATTTAACGATACCAGTATCTTATTCATACAGTAGGTCATGACCGATCCAATGGATTGCATTATCATAGTCGGGATCCCTACCATGTATATCCTGCGGATAACATGCCCGTCCGGCTTAAAGCCCCTAAGGTCTATGGTAATCTCCGGATTCTTCTTAAGATTAAGATAAAGTCCCATACAGGCAGCCACTATCTGGCCGGTAACGGTAGCCACTGCCGCTCCGGCAACCTTCAGCTCAGGAAAACCAAACATGCCAAATATCAGGATAGGATCGAGGATAATGTTTATCACGGCACCTGTCATCTGCGTTATCATTGAATACAGTGTACGGCCGGTAGACTGGAGCAGCCTTTCAAATATGAACTGCATAAAAATCCCGAACGAACACATGCATACAATCGACAGATACTGAGTTCCGTATTTAAGCGACAGACCTTCCCCGCCCTGCGAATGTATAAGTGTTCCGGCAAAAAACCTGCCTATTATGAAGAACACAACCGCACTTACTATCGATAAAAAGATACCGTTATTGGCAGCTTTTTTTACGGTTTCCATATCCTTCTCGCCAAGCGCCTTTGAAAGAAGCGAATTGACCCCCACACCTGTTCCTGCGCCAACCGCTACAAGCAGCATCTGAAACGGAAACGCCATGCCGACTGCAACAAGTGCGGCAGTCCCTGCGGAATTTACCGAACCAGCGTCCTTGATCCTTGCAACAAAGATACTGTCAACGATGTTATAAAAAGCCTGCACAAGCATGGACAGGATCATGGGAAGCCCTATGTTTATTATCAGTTTATTAATGGGCATGACACCCATCTTGTTTTCCGCATGTATCTGAGGATCGTTCTCATTTCTATTATCTATATCACTCATTTTTGACCTCACATTGTCTTTATTATTCTCATATTATGAAAGATTCTGATTCTCCCATCTCTCAACTGCCCTTCTTACTTCGCTCCGGCTCAAACGGCACATTCGCCGGAGCCTGTCCGCAAAGGCATGAAACGCCCTTAACATATGTGGATGAGTAAAACTGATCGAAAAATCAGGCTGCTTTTCGTATATTATCTCTACAAAATCATCACCCATTATCATTATAATATTTTTAAGCACTGTTCCGGGAAGAATACAGAAATGATATCTCTCATTCTCATCACACAGCCGCAGAATGTTGTCAAGATGCATTTCATACTGTCTTCTGTCATAGTCCATACTTATATCCTGACTGTATCTCTCTATTCCCGGAATCCCCCGGGCCAGTTCATTTGCATCAGGCAGCGCCACATATTCAAATATATCATGAATCTTTACTGTATCATTAAACGTACGGTTCCTTACCTTCCAGATATCCTTAAGCCTGTCATCTGGGAATTCATCAACCAGCTCCTTTGGCATAGTCCTTACTGACAGGGTATTACGTATTATAGTTATATCCGATGTATAACCGGGACCTTTATCCGGCGGTCCTGTCCTTACAAGTGGTTCAGCATTGTCCATGAGTCTGTCATAAGCCAAGAGACAAGCCTTGATACAGTCTGCTTCGGTATAATAGTGGTAAATGCCGCTGTCCTCGGCGCCCACTGCGTTAAAAGCTTCGATCGCAGCAACGCCCGGACATATGAACAGAGTATGTGAAAACCTTGTATCCCTTTCCGATTCGTTATAATACGGTTCGATCATCCCGGACATATATAATGGCAGCCAACTCTTTATCGCCATATTCATCTCGCCAAGATTACGATTGATATTGTGAATGATACGTATCCTCACACCCTTCTTAACGCACCGGCTCATAAGAACTGACCACGTAAGCCTAAACTCCTCATCTCTTGTCATCCAGTTCATATCCTGGTCCGAATACAGCATAAGCTCTTTTCCACCTGAAAGTTCCACAGACATTAAGAACCGGATGACTGCATCTCTTAACCCTTTCGTTCCAAAATATTCTCTCCTGTTATCGTTTAATCTCTCCTGTGATATTAAATCCCCGGGTTCAGATGCAACATACTCACCGGGGTCATAAGCTTCAAATATCTCAAGCAATCTTGCCATAGCTGATTCTTCTGCCGGTATTCCGGCATCAAAGTCAAAAAGCCATGCAGCAAACCGGGCTTCCGTCAGTTCGTCCGTGTTACATCGCATTATACCGGAAAGCGCAGACAAACCATCATTCTTGCGTATCCTTCTGTACAATATGCTGCTTATCCTGTCAACCAGATCCGAATCAAGACGAGGCATGCATAATCCTGTCCTGTATCTGCTTATCAGTGAAGCGTCAATATTCAGAAGCCTGCTTAAGCTAATGTTCGAAATATCAGCGATTTTCATGACTTCGGTAAGCCTTGTACTGAACGGATGCTGTGTCTGGTTCTGTCTGGATGCCGAAGAAAAACTCCTGAACCTTCCTGATTCCCTGACCGAATGCTCCCCTTCATACAGCCATTTTAAGAGCGCAAGCTTAATATCATCTCCATGTTCTGTAGCGTCTATACCTGCAACAGAACATAAAATATCCATCTTATCATTATCATCCGCATATAGATACAGTCCATTAACAAGCCTTTTTGCGCTCCTGCTTGAAGGCTCCGGAAGCCTGGCTCCGCTCCTGAATCGCGATATATTGGTCCTGTCAAATCCTGCACATGCAGCAACCTCTGCATTTTTGGCCCCGATCCCGTTCATGAGCAGATCAAGTTTTTGCGAAAACATGCCCCATACTCCTCGCAATAAGTATTAAACAATGTTATAATACATATATTCAGAACAGGCTAATTTTATCAAATTAGAAGGAGGATAACAATATGTTTTGTCCAAGTTGCGGAGCCAGCGTTGAAGCGGGTGCAAAGTTCTGTCCCGAATGCGGCGCTACACTTAACAATGAGAATACGCAGTCCAATTACGAACAGCCTAATGAATACCAGCAGCAGGGTTATACTCAGCCGGATTACCAGCAGGGTTACTCCCAGCCTTACGGTAATGTACCCATGGGTGGCGGGACCAACCGAAGCATAGTACTATGTATAGTCTTACTTTTTGTAACCTGCGGTATCTATGGTATTTACTGGATGATCAAGTTAAATGATGAGCTCAATAACTTAAACGGTACACCGGAGGATACTTCCGGCGTAATGGTATTCATTCTCACGCTGGTGACCTGCGGGATTTACGGATTATACTGGTTCTACAAGATGGGCGGCAAGGTGGATAATATAAAAGCCGGCATGGGAATGGCTCCTTCATCCCTGTCATCCTCTATCCTTTATCTCCTGCTTGCTCTGTTCGGTCTCAGCCTCGTTGACTACTGCCTGATGCAGGATACTATAAACAAAGCCTCCATATGATCTGTTGATCACCATACAGGAAGCTTTCATTATCATTATCCGGGCTTTAACTTATGGATAAGAAGTATCGCAGGAAATTAATATCATTATCAGCAGCCGGTGGCGCCCTGGTACTTTATATGGTACTTCGGCGTCTTACCGGCTTTTCTGTTCCATGTATCTTCCATACGGTAACCGGACTTAAATGTCCCGGCTGCGGAGTCACCCATATGGTTGACTCTCTCCTTTCATTTGACATAAAGGGAGCCCGCGAAGCCAATCCTTTCATCTTCTTCACGAGCCCCTTTCTGCTTTTTGAGATCATTTACGAATTCCTGATCCCACATAAGAACAAACGATTCCACAGGATAAATAATATTATTCTGATCATTTACTGTATAGCGCTATTAGCCTTCGGTGTTATAAGAAACATTCCGCAGCTTAATTCTTCTCCCATCTTGTAAGTCCGTACTTACATCCCAGGAAATAGCATTTATCACACTCTGTGATACACTTAACCTCGTTGTCTGCAAGTCCGTTCTCCTGACTCAAAACCAATCCTTCAAGCGGGGTTTTATTAAGACCGTCAGGATCATCAAGGATTATGATCCCTTCCGCTTCTGTTGTTATAAAGAGCCTTCCGGAAGAATCAAGAAACAGGTCCCTCACCTTCATACCCGGGATACCATCATTCTGATCCCTGTTTATGGTTATCTTCCACTTGCCATCCATCTTTTCGGCAATACTCAGGCCTCCGTATATCATCTGCCCGCTCCCGATCAGCACTTTATCATCCGAAAGCGGGAGTATAGCGTTTATATAACTGTGAGGGATACCGTCATCAACATTAAGATAAGTGAAGCCTTCATCAGAACGTATGCTGATACCACCCTTATCCCCTGCCAGATATGAACCGAACCACAATTCATCTCCTACTCTCTTTATAACCTGGACAACATCCTCGGAAAGACCTGACTCCTTTGTCAGTATTTCATCGACCGCCCATGATCCGTCTTTAACACTTAAGTGTGCGGCTCCGTTCTGGGTTCCCACCCATAAACCTCCATCATCTGCAAGCAGCGTGTTCACTCTCCCTTTCGGTATTTCAGGTGAGGTTATCCTGTACACTTCATCAAATACATCGTCAAAAGCACTCAGGCCATCCTCATGCCCGACCCATACAAGCCCGTCATCAGTCTTTGTTATCATGGCAGAAAAAATCATATGTATATCAGGATCAAGCTTCTTAACCGTATCCCCTGTATCCCTGTCAAGAATAAATACTCCCTCGCCTGTTCCTGCCCATAATCTCCCCCCGTCATCATACAATGCAGATATCTCGATCCCGGGAAGCAAAACCGTAAGGGCTTCATCCTTAGGTGTGACCGCCTCTTTTGTAATCATCTGATATGTGATACCGGCAGCTGTCAGAAGAGAGAACACTGTCAGAAGTATCAGAATACTCTTCCTGTTCATACTATGCGACCTTCCTCCATATACAAATGTCTGTCGCAGAAATCCTGTGCTTCCGCTTCACTGTGAGTAACCAGCAGGACCGTACATCTGTCCCGGCATAATCCCTTAGTCACCTTTATCGTATTCTCCTTTAAGTCCTTATCAAGATTGGTAAAGGGTTCATCAAGCAGCAGTAATTCCCTCTCACATGCCAGGGCTCTTGCAATTGCAACACGGCGCGCCTGCCCTCCGGATATCTGATAAGGATATCGTGCAAGCAGTTCATCAAGTCCGTATGCTCCGGACAGTTCTCTAACGGTCTTCTCCCTGCGTTCCTTATCTTTATGAGGACAACCGAACAGGATATTATCACGTACAGTCATGTTATTAAACAGCAGGCTGTCCTGAAATACCATCGCAATACCTCTCTTATGGAGATCATAAGGCAGAGGTTCATTGTTTCTCATGACAGTTCCCGAATCAGCTGCAATAAGTCCTGCAATAACATTAAGCAAAGTTGATTTGCCGCAACCGCTCTCACCGCGTATGGATATAAGCTCTTTATCGTTTATGCTCAATGAAACGTTATCAAGAGCTTTAACGGACGGATATTCTTTTGTCAATCCGATGATGTCATACATATATATGTATCCACCTTTTCTAATCTTTTATCATGCTTTCCCGTCAAGCTGCCATTTTCTACGTAATGTCTCTCTTCCGCTTTAGCAGCCATGTGGCAAAATATACAACACCCATCAGAAGCAGACATACCGTCATCTGTATCAGACAGAATAAGGTCACCTTTTCGGATGAGCCGTAATGAAGATAATTATATATCTTTACAGACATCGGTTCCCTGCCCGCACTCATAAGAACAAGAGATGTACCCACATCACCAAGCGTAAGCAGAAATACAACTATGCCAGATATCATAAGCCCCGGCGCCATCATTGGGAGCCTGACTTTTATAAATGCGCTGTAAGACGAAGGCTGCAGCAGTTTTGCAGCTCTTATCCTTTCCTTATCTATCCTTAAATAGCAGCCGTACTGTATCAGCATTGAAAAGGGAATATAACGTATCGTAAGACCGATCGCAGGAAGAAGTACTCCGGTTCTTAAAATATAAAGCGGAGTTGAACTGAAAAGACCAAGTACGCCTATACCTGTCAGAACTCCCGGTACGGATAGCGGAAGTATAGCTATGATCCATACGATAGGTTTGCATAACATGCCTTCATTCGTAAGCATAAGAGCCATAAGTGCAGACGGGATCATCATAAGCAGCACAGCCACAGCTCCTATCAGACAGGAATTCCACAATTCTCCTGCCACTGATACAGAATCTGCACCGAAAACCGCAAGATATGGTACAAAAGATATGATCGGAAGTATTATCTGTAATAAGGTCAGGATAAAAGCGGCACCGCACGCAGCCCTTAAAGCCGATGAATAATCAGGAACAATATGTCCATCTGCCTTCATAGTATCCGGCACATTTGTCAACGGAAAAATAGCTGTAACTATCACTATCGTCGAAATGATCAGTAAAGGAAACGCAAGATACAATGAATGAACGCTCTGTCCCGCTGCAGAATAATCGGAAAAA
>JAFXVI010000014.1 GCA_017524595.1 Lachnospiraceae bacterium
ATATAGCAGTTATCCGTTCCGCCTTTGATTTGTGTGATAGTATATTTCATGATCTGCTCATTCTCCATAGCACACATTTATTTATAAGTTATGTCTGTCACTGCTATGAATTATAGCAGAAACTCTGATTTCATAAATATGAATAAATCTCTAACAGCATCTCACAAACCCGAAATATGATCTTGATGGCAGGATTACGAAAGAATGCCGCAAAATCGACATTTTACGGCATTTCTCTTGTAAATATAAATTTTCTGTTAATGGACCGGAAAATCAAAATCAGTCTGGCTTTGCAGGGGGATTTCCATCCGGAGGTGCTCCCATACCATCGGGCTTTTCCGGTGGTTCTCCATCGGGTTTTGCGGGAGGTTCACCATTAGGACGCTCAGGTCTTTCTCCTTCAGATGGCGGCTGCATTTGACCGTCACCGCGAGCCTCATCTTCCATATCGGGTTTACCCTTACCATCCGGTGGTGCCATATCAGCGCCTCCGCCCTCGCTTATCTTTATCTCGATTGCGTCTCCTGTTGACTTTGATCCGGTTGCATACGTTTTTCCGTCAACTGTTAATGTATGCCCGTTAAGATCTATGGAATCCGCATCACAGGTAAGTGATTTTATATTGGAATCCGCTGTAAGTGTCCACTTGGATCCGTCAGTCAGTTCTACATAAACATCGCCTGAAGCACCGTCCGGGTTGATCGCTCCCGTAAACATACTGCCATCTTTCAGATAAAGGTTGAGTATAGAAATGTCATCAACGAGCATATCTCCGTCTATCTTCTGAGCAGATGCTGTAAAATTAACTTTTCCGCCATTCTCGCCTTCTCTTCCCCAACCGGCAGCTGCTGCTCGAAGGAATACCCCGCCACCATTGTTAACGATATCCACGTCCGAGAGCGTTATATCTGTTGCCGTATTGTTTACAAAGAAGATATCTCCGTTCGTATTGGAAATGTTTCCGCCGTTGGCTGCAAACCTTGCAAGTCCAGTATCTGCATCCCCGGACATCGATTGGTAGATCATGACCGCCTGATAGTATTCGGATTTATCACTGTTTTTTGAAGTGTTGCTTGCATTTAACACGACATTGTTAAGCGTTACGGAGTTCTTTCCCTCGACTACAACGCCCTGAGATGATGTCGATGCAAGTGCGGCATCGCTCACAGTTATATCTGCAGTCGAATATATAGCCGGAGATCCCTTCCCTTCTGTCGTATAATTACCGCCATTTACAGTGACCACTCCGCCACCACGGTCAGATCTTATTGCGGCCGATGAGTTTCCGCTCGTGTGGATCGTAAGATTTGATGCGTTCGTCGTACCGCCGCCGGTCGTCATTATACCGCCCGAACAGTTACCCGATGTATCTATGGTAGAATTTGATATATCAACTACCGTGCCCTCTCCATAAGAGAAGACCGCATTGGCATGGGTTCCGTTCGTTGTGATGTTCATGTTTGACAGTGTGAGCTTCGCTCCATTTGTCGTAAATACAGCTGAGTTTTCCCCGTAAAAATCAGCTTCATCTCCGTCGGCCTCTCCCGTCTTGTTAACGGTGGCATTGCTGTAACTCCTTTCCTGCCCGTCTACCTCAATGGCATGACCACCATCTTCACTGTTGTCAAAGGTTTCTCCGGATACGTTTTCAGCAATTGTTTCCACAGTCGCCTTACCGCCATCCTGTGGCTGTTCGGCTTCCTGTATTGCATTTGCTTTTTCAGCCGGTCCACCTCCGATGTCATCTCCTGCACATCCCACAAGCATCATCGAAGCTGACATGATCGCAGCAATCAAAGCTCCAGATATTGATTTTGTCTTCATATAACAGTCCTCCATATGATTGATACATTATATAATACGGATTCTACAAACTGAATATGTGGGTCTTGTGATGAAATGGTGAAAGATTTGTGAAGCGTTTTACAGTGAGCGAGCATCCTTATTAAGTCTTCGCAGCTCAGAAATGCCTTAAAATCAGGGTTTATGGCATTTTGTCTGTATATGTGAACAAAGTGTTAATAGTTAAGAAAATTCAAATATAATTATGTACCAATATTATCATAATTCTTGACGAAATCAATGGGATTAGGTATAGTCAAAACGAGTTGAACAACGGTAATCTTACAGCCATACAGCTCGTCAATTATCTTAGTATATCTCATTTACAGAAAAACTTTCCCACTCGTAAAAGGAGGAAATCCTTATGTCAAAAGACCCCATTCATATAGCATACGGTATACATGTTACTGACCCGGAGTGGGACTATGCACTTTACGCAGGTGTTTCTGCAACATCGCTTCTTAAGAATGCGACAGGACCCGTTGTATTACATATTCTTACTGATGAATCTCTTACCGAAGAATATCGAAAAAAATTCCTGCTTCTTGCGTCTAAATATAATCAACAAATATTTTTTTACGATGCTGATGTCATTTGTCGTAATGCTATCCATGATATGGGGCAGCACTTGTCCGAATTCTTTCAACAATGGTATGGACTGGGCTGTCTTTACCGGATTTTCCTGCCTGATGTTCTTCCACAGGAGGTCAATCGTTGTATTTATCTTGATTGCGATACTATTGTAAATCTTGATATCCGGACTCTTTGGGAAGAAACGACAGGTATTAACGGTTTAGGGGCTGTTGCGGAAAATGAGTCCTGCGAGGGACCTTCGGAATACGAAAGTCTAATTCGCGGCATATGCAAGCGGGGAATCTTTCGTAACGATATTCGTATAGAAAAGATGGTGCCTTTTATAGATTACTTTAATTCAGGAGTGCTTTTAATGGATCTTGATGTGATACGACACAGAGATAAGAGCATAGCTGAATGTACAGTTGATTTTCTCTCAGGATTTCCTGATTCAAGTTATCCGGAGCAGGATGCACTTAATATCATTTTTTCAGAAGAATACAATAAACTTTCAGAGAAATACAATACTTTTGTGGACCAGGAAATTTTTGTAAAAAGACGCCGAGTTATTGAACCGAGAATATATCATTATATAGTACGCGGTTTGAGACCGAATCTTTCTATTCCCCAGTTTAAGCTGTTCTTTTCGTATTTTGATGAATCGCCATGGCATGATGAAGTATTTTACTATAGTTGGGCTTTGAAAGAAAATCAGATACTCGTAAAGACTTTCTATGCTCTTGCCGGGAAAAAGCGTGTTTTTTATGCATCGTCGAATGATCGGACACAACTTGAGAAGGTTATTCGCCTGCAGAAAGAAGAATTATTTATTGATAATGAAAATGAGGATTGTCTGAATACTCTATTCAGGATTATGGAGGATGAAAAGGGAAAGAGCTGTTTTATAGTGATTGATTACGATTATTCGAACATGCGTCGTCTCCTTACGGAAAAAGGATTCAAAGAATTTGATGATTTTGTTGATGGCAGAGTCTTTCTTTACTGAAATAATTTAATGTAGGTTCTGGTTAACCTGTACATTTGTATCCATTGCGATTTTCAAGAAATGTTCTTTATTGCTGTCAGATTAACCTGAAACTGTAAAATCATTAGTGCCAAGAATCCATATTGATCTATTTTTGTCAACTTTTTGTCAATTAGGAATAAGAGAGCCCTGATAGCCTTGATTTTACTGAGTTTTTTGCACGTCGATTCTTCGAATCCTCTCGCGCACGTGAAGGTCGAGGGCCTAAAGCTCAGCATTTATGCGGGTTTTAGGCTCTTTTATGTGATTGATTGTGTATGTTATTGCAAATGTAATGATATAGCAGCACAATGATTCCAGATAATAAACTACAAAAATTGATCCGTAGGTGCTAAATATGGCTAGTACAAGACAGTTATGTATGGTATTGGAAACAGAAAGACTTTATCTGCGTAAAATGAATATGGATGATTATGATGCATTGTATGAGGTTCTGGCGGACTCAAGTATTATGCAGCACTATCCGTATACCTTTGATGAGAATCGGGTTAAAGATTGGATTGAACGCAATATGCAGCGGTATAAGGAAAATGGTTTCGGTCTCTGGGCGGTATGTCTGAAGGAGACCGGAGAAATGATCGGTGATTGCGGATTGACGCTTCAGCAAATTGATGGTGAGATGCTTCCCGAAATCGGCTACCATATCCGACGGGATTGCCAACATAATGGATACGCTAAAGAAGCGGCAAGGGCAGTATGTGACTGGGCTTTCAGGAATACGGATTATCCGTCATTTTATTCGTATTGCAAATATACTAATGAGGCATCAATTAAAACAGCAGAATCAATAGGAATGCATTTTGACAAAGAATATTCGGATAAGACAAATGAGATTACGCATGTTTCGGTAATTCATAGAAAGGATATGGAAAAACTTTGGAATATGAAGAGATGAAGGACCATCATTATATGAAGAAGGAATAGACAAACTGCCATTGCCACTGGAAAGTTTCCGATGTGGGTTTCTCAGGCCGATAAGTATGTTGATGACGGAATATTTGGGGAGTGATATCGAAAATGTCGTGTAAACAGATGACCGGATGGGACATCATTTGCTCAGACAGTGGAGTGGGACAAAAGAACCGTCCCCGTGTCCCATTATGATGCGTTCACACATTTCGCATATAAGTCTGCCAAATCTTTTGACACTGTCCTCATCATACAGTCCTGAATTATAATGGATCATTATTTCGTAATCCTCATTACTGTCAAGTATATCAACATTCATGGAATTATAACATGCATCATTATCAGACTGCATAATTTCAATTGACTCTACATATTCATCCGCAGGATATTCATAAAGATTTCCCTGATAAGTAAGGCATAACAGATCCTCACCGTAATATGTGTCCTTATCCTCCCAATAGGAAATACTGTCATGCTTTATCCCCTCTCTTATCTGCAGGCTTATATCAGACAGTAATCCCTCTATCGTCAGCCTATCGTTAAGTTCAACGGCAACCGGAATATCCGCGATCAATACACCGACGGAATCAGCCTTTCGTTCATCCGATCTTCCGTTCCACGTCCAGGTGATCATTATCCTGTCT
Source organism: Lachnospiraceae bacterium (assembly GCA_017524595.1). Lineage (GTDB taxonomy): Bacteria > Bacillota > Clostridia > Lachnospirales > Lachnospiraceae > UBA2868. The sequence goes on from JAFXVI010000014.1 coordinate 5,014, forward strand.
TTCCGGTTATATGCTGCCATGGCAAGTATCACGGCAGCTATATAAAATCCCGTCTTTCCAAGTCCGTATTTCCTTCCGATCCTTTCGGCATCGGTTCTCTTATGTGTAAAACCGGTCATTATCGTGTTATCAACATTTTCAACGCCGTCATGATCCTTTAACGGAAGTGTTGAATAACCTATCCTGTCATATCTGTTCTTAAAATATAAACGGTCTTTTTCATGACGCCCGGACATCCGGCTGCTGTTATCTTCCAGCAAAATATCATAGAAACTGTCTTTGGCAAGAGATCTTTTGTAAAGTATATGTCCTATCTCCTCCACAAAAAAATCATATGAATAGCCGTCACAGATAACATGATAGACATCAAACAACACGATCTTTCTTAAACCGGACCTCAGTATACGGCATCTGAAAAGAGGAGTACCGTCAAGGATAAAGGGTTTTACGAAGTTCTTCTCGATATCATCAAGCTCTTCTTCGCTGACAGTCTCTATATATATTTCCCTGTCAAAATCAGGACGGTATTTAAGTACATATTCATCTCCGCATTTCTCTATGGTACTTAACATGACGGGATGCTGTTTCAGAGCCTTCCTTATCGCATCCGCCACTTCATAAAGATCAACGTCTTCCTTCATGATGAACTTGATCGGAATATTGAGCATTGTTGTTCCGGGATGTTTGCGCTCATACCTTAGCAGATATAATTGTGACGAATTAAGGGGTGCCTCAATCTGTTCTGAATGCACCTTTTCCGTAGCGCTTGTAAATTGCTTTTCTTCATTAAGCAGCCTTGCTATTTCACGTACGGTTCTTCCCTCGAAGATCATCTGTACGGTAAGATCCTTTATTTTTGCCAGAACGATGCATTTCATTGCGATGATGGAATCTCCTCCCAGAAGAAAAAAGTCATCATCTGTTCCTATACTGCCTGCCGTTTTAAATACCTGGGAGAATACATCGCGCAGGATCTTCTCTGTTTCATTTGCAGGTTCCTTATATTCCCTTACATATCCTGTCATATCAGGAACAGGAAGCATTTTTCTGTCGATCTTTCCTACAGTGTTTAAAGGTATCTCATCGATCCGTACATAATAGGACGGTATCATATATTCGGGAATACGTTTCTTAAGTCTTTTTCGTACATCCTGCCCGTCAGGCATGCTCTTGTCCGTATAATACGCTGCAAGTACGGAAATACCGTTAATATTTACAGCCCTGACCACACAGAAATCCGTGTTGAATTCCTTTTTGACCGCTGCCTCCACTTCGCCCGGCTCCACCCTGTTGCCGTTTATCTTTATCATTGAATCGGCTCGTCCGAGAATGGTATATCGTCCCTGCTCATCCCTCCTTGCATAATCGGAGGATTTAAAATACTTCCTGCCCTTTATTACTGTTTCACAATTACGATCTTCCTCAGGAAGATTCCTGTATCCCCTAAAATACGGCAGATAAATACATAACACCCCTTCATCGGCTTCATAACCATTATCATCGATAAGGATTATGGAAGAATCACAGACAGGATATCCTACAGGAGTATTATCATATGATCTGTCAATAACAAAGATACAGGCCGGATAACCGAATTCGCTCGTTCCGTATACATTTATTATTTCGAATGCTTCGCTGTAAATACCGGATACGATCTCACCGCCTGTATATCCGCCTCTTATGGCTATACCGGGTATTTTCTGTATCTCGTTCAAGAAGGTAGGCGTCATAAAGGTGGAATCTATCTTATGGTCAAGAAAGTATTTTATAAGCTCATTAGGATTACGGGTCATTTCCTGCGATATGACATGAATAGTACTCCCGACATTTATAATTCCCACAGTAATGAAAACTCCGCCAACAAAGGTTTCCGGGATCACATGAGCGAACTGAAGCTGAACCGGCGCATGATCTCTCCCCTCCGGATATACCGTACGGCCAAGAAAACCAAAGGTACCTTCCATGATAAGATCATATACTCCGTATTCCTGGGCAGCGCCCTTGGGATTACCGGTCGATCCGGAAGTATAGATATAGAAGGCAAGATCATGTTCGGCTGATTTTGCCTGATCATTACAGGGCTCACAAAGCATGGCTTCATTCCAGACATCCATATCAAAGACTATCCTGCAATCACAGTCCCTGATCACAAAATCAATACGGTCCCTGCCCATGATATCTTCGAGTCCGACCCAGGCCGCTCCGGACATGATGATCCCAATACGGGTTACAATATATTCAAGTCCCTTAGGGTAATAAATGGCTATAACATCCTCTTTCCCGACTCCCTGCTCCCTCAGCCATGCATTGACCCTTAATGCCTTATCATAAAGCTCTCTGTATGCAGTTACTCTCATCCCGTCACGATCAACAACCGCTATCCTCTCAGGATGATCGTTAACAACCTGCTCAAATCTTTGTAAAAAACGGATCATTTGAAATTCTCCCCGCCTACCATATATCAAAAACCGCGTCAAGACAGGTATTTTCAAGAACCTCCATAAAGTTCTCTCCGACATGTACAAGCGCCATTGACTTGCCATCCGCTTTCATGGATTTGAATGTAGCAAGCAGTACCCTTATCCCTGCCGATGAAACATAATCACATTCCGCAAAATCAAGCACCAGTGAAGCAGCATCCTTAACGGAGTCATTGATCATAGCCTCAAGTTCGGGAGCCGCCAATATATTAAGTTCCCCGGAGAGAGCTATGGTAAGTTCTCCTCCGTCAGATTTTTTTGTAAACTTCATTAAAGTCACCTCCGAATTTACTTAATCTCAACCATTACCATGGTCATATCATCAAACTGCGGTTCATCTCCCGCAAACTTATCAATATCCGAAGCTATCTTTTCAAGATCATCCCGGGTAATGTTGCTTCCAAGCCCCGAGACCGATGCCGTAAGCCTGTCAAGTCCATAGAGCTCACCTGATCCGTTATGGGCTTCGGTAAGACCGTCAGTGTATAAAAACAGGCGGTCTCCCGGACTGAGGCTTATCTCATCGGACTTATATATTGTATCATCCATTCCCGCAAGGAATAGTCCGTGCTTCTTTTTTATGATCTCAAAATCACCGCCCTCATGTGAAAAAAGCGGATAATTGTGTCCAGCGTTTGTATAAGTAAGAGTCATGGCTTTCGTATCGATCATACCGATCCACGCCGTGGCAAACATACCGGATTTGTTCCCTTCACAGATCAGCCGGTTTACATGTGTGAATATTTCGGCGGTATCACATAAGGTCATAGCATGATCCTTGATCATGGTCTTGACAGTCATCATAAAAAGCGCGGCAGGTATGCCTTTACCCGAAACATCAGCTATCAGAAAGCACACATGATCCTCATCAGGCGAAAAATAGTCATAGAAATCTCCCCCAACTCCCTTTGCAGTCTTTATAAAAGAGTTAAGACTCACGTTGAGATGATCCGGAAAAGCCGGATGGTTAACAGGGAGTGCATCCATCTGGATCTTACGGGCCGTGTCAAGATCTGCTCCTATGGCTGCATTCTTTTTTTCTTCCTTTATCAGGGAGAATGTATTCAGGTCCGTTGTCATCAACACGAAAGGTACCGAAAGGACAACTGACATTGACAGAAAATCTTCAGTGAGAGAAACAAAAACAAAGCTGTGTATATGATACAGGCCCACGGCAGTCACTACAAATATGATCATACTTCTTGCGACTTTGTACGCCTCATTCCTGGTCTTATATTTGAATATCCACATATACATGGATATAATCATTGCCGACAGGGGATACAAATATAACAGTACTCTGAAAAAATATATGTAGCCGGGCATATACTCCATGATATTGTTCTCATCCGCCCGGAAAACCAGACCGGTCCATGGAGTCGTGAGGAAGAGAATGATAACAAGAATAAGCGGTAAATGATAGAGCATGAAAAAGACACATCGGGATTTTATCCTTATTTCAAGCTTCTCCATAAAATATCGATTAAATCTTTCCAACACGATAAAAAGCGATATGGCATATCCGATCGCAGCTATATAATTCATCGTATAAGCTCCGGGCTTACCGTCATAAGCTACCCACATATGATCAAACAGAGTCATTGCAATGCAGGACATCAGCATGACCGAAAGATTATCGCTTATCTTTTTTCTGTAAACAACCAGATTGTTATAGAGCATCTGGAGCATCAGGATTATTGATACTATACGAAGCTCAAATAACAACGACTCTGCAATGGAACCACTATACATAAATTATGCCCTTCCTAACTGTACTTGACCAGAAACGAATTCCTGTTATAGCTCATAGTTGTCAGATGGCGCTTATCTTCTTTCAAATTAACCATATATCCCGAAACGGTAAACGCAGCCACAGAGGTTGATGCAACATCATCCATAGATATATCAAAAAGAATCCCGTCATCTCTTGTAATAAGTAAAACACCCTCATCAAGCAGCCTTACAACACATTCACCGAGTATCTTATCCGTTCCGTTCTTTTCATATATCAACATATACAGATCTTCTATGAGAAGCTTGACTCTTGCTGTTGTCTTTTCGTGAACACGGTTGTCATTAAGGAGGCCCTCCGCTTCCTTCTGGACTCTTATTATATCCTCAGGCTTTATATTAAGCTCATAGAACCCTGTTATACTGTCGCCTTCAAGCTCTTTTAGAAGCAGAGGACAGTCATCCCTGCCGTATCTGTAACTTAAGCAGGCCATAAAGATAAGATATGCGATAAGGGGCGAGAGTGCGATTCCTATAAACAACCCGTACATGCCAAAAAGAAAACCTCCCGCTACTCCCAGGACTGCCGAAACAGCAACATCTCTTAATGCACAAATCACAAGCCCCAGTAATATTTTTCCACGGAGAAGATAGTATGATGAGATCAGATACATAAGGCTTGTAAAGGTTAGACCAAGAGCCATGATCCTGATACCGTTTGCTGCGTAAGAAGCCGTCAGCGGATCACTTATTCCGAAAACCCTGACAATAAGAGGAGCAGCCAATACGGCTATGACCGTCATAACGATTCCCTCGACTATGGATGTTCTTTCGGATAACCGGTAACACTTTCTTACTCCCTCGTATGATTCCTCACCCAAATATACGCTGATAAGCGGCGAAAACGCCTCACCTATTCCGTCAAACACAAGCTGAGCCTCCTTAAGGAAGACACAGACCGATACAATTATGAGCATGTCATCCCCAAATAAAACCATCACTAACTTGTTCATAACTGCAACGAATATTGACAGAAACAGATAGCTGCCCGCATCTATAACACTGTATTTTGCGATTTCAACAAGTACCTTTACCGACAATGTCGGCTTAATATGCAGGGAATTCCCTTTTCTGGCAAGATGCATAAATGAAATAACAAGAGAAAGCATTGTTCCCGCAAATGAAGCTGCACCTATACCGGCTATCCCGATAATTCTGCATAGAATTATCGATAAAACGATATTTCCGACAACACGCGTGATATTTGCCACAGCACTTAATGTTTCATCGCCGTCGGCAAAGATCATCTCATTCATATAAGTTGACATCGGAAGTATGAGTATAACAAGTCTGTACCAGAAGAAATAGGGCTTTGCCAGCTCAAGCACGGCTGACGGAGGTGCGTAAAATTCAAGATACGCATTCGAAAAGATCTGCAGCAGGATAAAAAGTACCACACCTGTTAACAAGCAGGCGCAGAAACCGTTTCCGAAATACCTGTCTGCATCCTCCTTGTCAAATCTTCCCATTGCGTTGCTATATAATACACTGACACCTAACGAAAAGATGCATCCGAAAAAGGCAGCCATAGAATATGCGGGAGTAATAAGATTTATTGCAGCGACAGCTTCTTCACCTATAAAAAAGCCGGCAATAACAGTATCCGACATAAGAAGAAGCGTAACGACTACCATCGTAAGCGTGCCGGATAAAAGCATCGAATAAAATTTTTTACTCAAAAAAGTCATGTTGGCGTGATTCCAAATTATTCATTCGCATCCGGTCAGTATCCGGACAGTTCTTGTAAATATTTGGATAAGTGAGTTTCTTTGAAAAATCATATCACACATTTTCATCAAATCCAAGTTTGTGCTATAATACCATTATCACTTTAGGCTTGAATAAAATATGCATCATGGGCGGATAAAGTACAATACACAAAGGAGATGATCTGGTAAATGAGTTTGGTAAGAACTAATGAAAAGTGTATCGGTTGTAACCGTTGTGTACGATCATGCAGCTGCATAGGTGCAAACATTGCGGTTGAAAAAGACAGAGGTAATGTCATTGAAGTCGATCCGAACAAATGCATTGCCTGCGGTGCATGTATCGATGCTTGTGAGCATGGAGCTAGAGAGTATGTGGATGATGTCGAGAAATTCTTCGATGATCTTAAAAAGGGCGAAAAAATATCCGTTCTCATAGCGCCGGCGTTTCTGGCCAACTATCCGAAGGAATATGAAAAATATCTTGGCATGCTTAAAAAGCTCGGCGTCAATCGGTTTATCAGTGTATCATTCGGAGCTGATATCACAACCTGGGGATATATAAAGTATATTACTGAACGGAATTATTACGGATCCATTTCCCAGCCATGTCCGGCCGTAGTGGGCTACATAGAACGATATCTGCCTGAGCTTCTTCCCAAGCTGATGCCGGTCCAGAGCCCTATGATGTGCGCTGCCATATATGTCAAAAAATATCTCAAGGTCAGTGACAAACTGGCGTTCATAAGCCCCTGCATTGCCAAGAAGAACGAAATAGATGACCCTAATAATAAGGGCTATGTTTCATATAATCTTACATTTTCAAGGCTCATTGCATATCTAAAGGAACACCCGGTAGGCGGAGCAACACCTTATAAGGATGAAATAGAATATGGTCTCGGATCTATCTATCCGATGCCCGGCGGTCTTAAAGAAAACGTGTACTGGCTTCTCGGAGAAGATGCCCTTGTCCGCCAGATGGAAGGCGAACACCACATGTACGAATACCTGAGGCGCAATAAGGATCGTATTAAGAGCGGAAATACTCCATACCTTTTTGTTGACGCACTCAACTGTACCAACGGCTGTCTGTACGGTACAGGAGTGGATAACCGCAAGACACTTAATGAGGATGTGTTCATGAGCATACAGAAGATACGCTCAGACAGCAAGAACAACTCCAAAAAATCCGCATGGGGCAGAGATCTGACGCCGAAAAAGAGGATCGAAGCGCTCAACAAGCAGTTCGCCAATCTTAAGCTGGATGACTTTGTAAGGAATTATACCGATAGGAGCAAGGACTGCGGCTATGAAATACCTTCGGACCAGGAAATCAATGCTGTATTCCAAATGCTTAAGAAAGATGATGAAGAGAAACGGCATATCGACTGCGGATGCTGCGGATATAATACCTGCAAGGAGATGGCCATTGCAATACATAACGGCTTCAGTCATATTCACAACTGTGTACACTATATCAAGGACAGGGCATACGAAGAAAAGGATAAGGCAGTAAATCTTGCGGATGAAGTACGACGGGTACAGGATGAACTGACTGACAAGAAAGCATCCGTGGTATCGGAGATCAATGAGAACTTCGATAAGCTTATTGAATCCATATCCCAGATTGAGAAAGTCAGCGAAGAAAATGCTAATCAGACCAATGAAATCTCCACTTCAATGAAAGAGGTGGATGACTTTGCAACAAATCTGAAAGAGGTTCTTGCATCCATAGAAGGATATCTTCAGAAGCTCGAAGCAAACAACGCGGATGTCATTGCGATCTCAAATCAGACTAACCTGTTAGCGCTCAACGCTTCCATAGAGGCTGCACGTGCAGGTGAAGCCGGCAGAGGCTTTGCGGTAGTCGCTGAAGAGATCAAGAATCTGGCTGAGAATTCCAAGACCACTGCTGATGACAGCAATAAGAACAACAATGATATCAAGGAAACGGTCGACAAGCTTATAAAGGAATCAGAACATCTTACGGAGATCGTGGACAGTGTGAATTCACGTGCGCAGGGTCTTGTTGATTCCTCGAAGGAAACTGCGTCATCCATAAATATGATGCAGGATCTTACAAGCACTGTTGAGGATTCGCTGAAACAGGTACTTGAATCATAAATAAAAGACTATCTGACAACAAAGCTTCGTGCTGAGTAGAAAGGAGTTAATATGACCAAAACATTAAGAAGGTGCATTGCCTTTACGGCAGTGCTTGTAATGCTCGCAGGATGCGGCAAGCAGACGGCCGGAAAAGACGTTACCGATATCCGCATCGGGTCGCTTAAGGGACCCACATCGATCGGTGTCATCCGTCTGATGCATGAACAGGATAAGAACAACTATGATTTTACCATGGAAACACAGGCAGACGTGATCCTGTCTTCTGTAGTCTCCGGTCAGCTTGATATCGCTCTCATTCCCGCAAATGTCGCTTCTGTCCTTTATAACAAAACAAAAGGCGGAATTTCGGTTATCGATATAAATACTCTGGGCGTACTTTATATGGTAAGCGGCGATAAAAGCATACAGAATATGAAGGATCTTGACGGGCGCACCATATATACCACGGGCGCCGGTTCGACTCCTGAATACGTTCTGAAATATCTACTGAATGAAAACGGACTTTCCGATAAGGTTAACATTGAATTCAAGTCGGAAGCCACTGAAGTGGCTGCACTGCTTACAAAAGATCCGCAGGCAGTCGGTATGCTGCCCCAGCCTTTTGCTACGGCAACTCTGGTAAAAAACAATGAGCTGTCAGTCGTGCTTGACATGACGAAGGAATGGAATGCCCTTGGCAACGGATCGCAGCTTATAACCGGGGTAACTGTGGTACGCAATGAATTTCTTAAGGAGCATCCCGACGCTGTATCTGCATTTGTACACGACCATGAAGCAGACGTTGAGTTTGTAAATTCATATACAACTAATGCTTCCGAATATGTTGCACAGGCGGGCATCATCGAGAAAGCTCCGATTGCCGAAAAAGCCATTCCTTACTGTAACATCGTATGCATCTATGGTCCTGAAATGAAGAAGGCTTTATCCGGGTATCTTAACGTTCTCTATGAACAGGATCCCTCCTCGGTAGGAGGCAGTCTCCCGGCCGATGACTTTTACGCTGAAATAAAATGAAAAATAATATCAAACGTGCGGTAATCCTGCTTATATGGCTGATGCTGTGGCAGGTTGCCGCAATTTTTATAAATAATCCCATATATTTCGTATCACCCGTCGAAGTGCTGAAGGAGCTTGGCGAGAAGTGCCATGATATAGTTTTCTGGCGATCTGTCTTTGGTTCCTTAATAAGAATACTGGCAGGATTTCTAGCCGCCTTTATTCTTGCCTATCTGACTGCTTTTGCATCAGTCAGATACGAATGGCTTAGGGATTTTCTCGCTCCGTTTGTCACCTTTCTTAAGTCAGTACCCGTCGCTGCGGTCGTGATCATCATGCTGATATGGTGGGGACCGCGCTACCTCGTGCTGTGTATCAGCCTTATGGTCGTGTTCCCCGGCATTTATTCGAATATGCAGACAGGGCTAGTGAATGCCGACAAAGGTCTCCTTGAAATGGCTTTGGTATTCAATCTTAAGACTGTAGACAGGTTCCTGTGGATATACCGACCCTCTTATCTCCCATATCTGTATTCTGCCGCTTCCGTGTCGCTGGGCATGTGTTTCAAGGCGGGAATCGCTGCAGAGATAATAGGGCTTCCTGAATTCAGCATAGGCGAGAGGCTCTATCGTGATAAAATATATATAAATACGGCAGGCGTGTTTGCCTGGGTTGTTATCATACTCATTGTAAGCTCATTAACCGAACGGCTTATCTTGCATTTATTTAAACTGCTTGCGGGGGTTCCCAAAGCCTGTATATGGGATGGTGCATCCTCTCATAACGCAAACATGAAGACTGCCCGGGACCCGATCAAAACGCCGGAAGGTTATACGGTATACGCGAAGGGTCTGATAAAATCATTCGGTGACAGGACTCTAATCAATACTGATATCAATCTCAAAGCCGGACATATATATTATCTTAAGGCTCCGTCAGGTTCCGGCAAGAGCACTCTCCTTGGAATGATAGCAGGTATAGTACCACAAGATTCAGGTATCATTAACGCAGGCAGGTTGAGTATGGTATTTCAGGATGACAGGCTTATAGAAAATGCAAATGCCTTAAGAAACCTTATGCTCTCAGGCTGTACAGGAGACCTTAAAGGTGAACTTCTTAAGATACTACCTTCTGAGGCAATGACTCTTCCCGCATCTGACTTAAGCGGCGGAGAAAGAAGACGTCTTGCGATCGCACGGGCACTACTGCACCCTTCTGATATCGTTATAATGGATGAACCCTTCGCGGGTTTGGATGAAGAAACAAAAGAAAGAACAGCTGCCTGGATTCTTGAGCATCTATCAGAACGGACACTGTTGTTTACTTCCCATGAGACGGAATATGTTTCTTTTGAAAATGCGGAAATGATCCCGCTAATAAAGTAAATCAATCGTATTATGGAGGCGAGGTACACGATGGAAACAAGGATCGCACTTATAGGAATAATCGTTACGGATGTAACAAATAGCAATGAACTGAATTCACTGCTTTCAGGATACGGACAGTATATCATAGGCCGTATGGGCATCCCTCACCATCATTACGGTGACAGCGAGGTCGCCATAATAAGCATTGCCATCGAGGCGCCTCAGAATGTGATCAGCGCCCTCTCAGGCAAGCTCGGCATGCTGAATGGTATATCTGCCAAAGTTTTATATGCGGGATAAAGAATCATATATTGTTTTACAATTCTCAGTGAAAGTCCTTTTTCATAAGGCTTGTACTGAATGAAATTACATCATCCCGTGATTTTACAAAGTTTAATATTTCTTCATAGCTAAGCTCGTTCTTTCTCATCACGTACAGGCTATACTGTGATGTTCCGTCTTCATTCCATGATATTTTATGTTCAACCGGTATAGCCCCCCATTCATCAAGTTGCTTAACCATAGCTTCATTGAAGCCCTGATCGTTCTTAACATTGAATTCAAGGCCATAGCCTGCATAAGCATCGGAACCCACCTTGAAGTAATGCATGACCGGCTGTAAAATGCATACAAGAACGAAAGCACATCCTGCGATCACATACATCCCCGCTCCTATGGTAAGTCCAAGCCCGGCTGTCATCCATATTCCCGCCGCTGTTGTAAGTCCTCTTATTGTGTTGTTCCCGTTCTTAAATATGACGCCGGCACACAGAAAACTTATACCACTGACAGCCTGAGCCGCAATACGGGCTGCATCAACTCCTCTGCTCCCGAATGCTGTAATATCCCCTGTGCTTGCAAGATCAGCAAACCCGTATTTTGACAGGATCATTATCAGTGCAGCGGTACAGCATACCAGAATATGCGTGCGTACGCCGGCTTCTTTAAACCTGCTGCTCCTTTCGATTCCGATTATAGCACCCACCACACAGGCAACCAGCAAACGAATGCAAAGATCAATGTTTTGATTTAAGTTATAAAATGTTGCAAGATAATATGAAAGATTCATGGCTGCGCCTCCGTTTCCGTCATGATCAGGTATTAAAAACATCATATAAAATTATAGAAGAAGCCGAATAAAAACACAAGGTACGCTTCTGTATCAGTTTCGATTGCAAATATGCTTATTAAGGGGTAAAATATATCCATACAAATTTATCTTATACAAATTCAAATCAGATTCGAGAAGGATTAAACAAACATGAAAAAATCAATCGCTTTATTAATCACCATCCTGCTTTGTTCCTGCTTGATTTGTCCGGTATTTGCTGATTCTGAAGCAGAAGCCGAATCCAATAATACTGCAAAGGCTGCAATGGCAAGGCCTTCGGTAAACGGACATTTAAGTGTAAAAGATGGTAATCTTACAGATCAAAACGGAGAACCGGTCGTTCTGCGCGGCGTCAGCACGCATGGCCTTACGTGGTTCCCTGATTTTGTCAGCAAGGATCTTTTCTCACGTATATCTGATGACTGGAACTGTAACCTGGTGCGTCTGGCTATGTATTCCGAGGAATATGTAAGCGGCAAAAAGGATGAATCCTACAAGCTTGTTAAAGAAGGTATAGAAGCCGCGATCGCGTCAGATATGTACGTTATAGTAGACTGGCATGTTCTTACCGAACAGGATCCGAATGTTTATACAGAAGAAGCGAAGGATTTTTTCACAACCATCTGCTCTGAATATCGCGATACACCGAACATAATTTATGAAATATGTAACGAGCCAAACGGCGAGACCACATGGTCTGACATAAAAGTATACGCCAATGATGTGATCCCCGTTATAAGATCCATCTGTCCCGAATCCGTAATACTGATCGGCACTCCGAATTACGACAAGGATCTGGATTCAGCGAGAAGGTCTCCTCTGGATATAGCCAACATTATGTACGTACTTCATTTCTATGCAGGCACTCATCAGATCGATCTGCAGAGGGAACTTATTGATGCACGTAAGGCCGGAATGCCGGTATTTGTATCAGAGTGCGGACTTACGGAATCCACGGGTGACGGCAAGGTTGATTACGAGTCATCCGCAAAGTGGTTCTCACTCCTTGAAGATGAGAATATCAGTTTCTCAGTATGGAGTTTTTCAAACAAGGATGAGAATTCCGCTCTCATAAGACCCACTTATGATCCAAGAAAGCTTTTGACCATAGAAGACTTAACAGGCGCAGGCGTCTGGACCCGCTCCCTGATAAAAGGCATGGATCCGACTTATATACCTGTTCCCGATCAGACTTATGAACCAAACAAGTTCTATTCATTCTTAACAGGTAATCTCAGGGCAGATGATTTCACACCGGCGAAAGACTGGCCGTCTATTGCCGCCTGGATCGCAGCTGTTCTTGTCGTTTTCACCTGGCTTCGTATTATTTTTCACAAACTGTCAAGCCGGCATCATCATACCTATGATGATATACACGATTCAACGGACTCCAAGCTTCCGCTGTATTTACGTCAGATAACGTTATTTATCAGTATTTTCTTTACAATAGTATATCTGGTATGGCGTGTTAAGTATTCAATCCCGAAAGACTGGGGCATTGTCCCGATAATAGGAAATGTATTCCTGCTCTTTGTGGAGATACTCGGATTTATAGAGTCAACCATTCTCTATTCAAACCTGATGCACATGAAAAATCATCCTCTTCCCAAGATCGCGGAAGACGAGTATCCTGACGTTGACATATTCATTGCAACGTATAATGAACCTGTAGAGCTTCTTCGCAAGACCATAAATGGCTGTAACCATCTGCAATATCCAGACAAGTCCAAGGTTCATGTCTGGCTGTGTGATGATAACAGACGGCCTGAAATGAGGGCGCTTGCCGAAGAAATGAACATAGGCTATTTTGACCGTCCCGATAACAGCGGTGCCAAGGCAGGTAACCTTAACAATGCTCTTTCTCATACAAGCGCGCCTTATATTGTTACGCTTGATGCCGATATGATCCCTATGAGCAGTTTTCTCATGAAAACGATCCCTTATTTCGTGGATGCACTGAAAAGCGCTACACCCGATAAAGATATCCGTCTGGGATTCCTGCAGACGCCGCAGTGCTTTTATCAACCTGATGTTTTCCAGTATGCTCTTTACTCTGAGAAGAACGCTCCAAACGAACAGGATTTCTTCTACAGGACTGTTGAGGTTGCCAAAACTTCCACAAACAGCGTAGTTTATGGTGGATCCAACACTATTCTTGCCCGCGAGGCCCTGGAAAAAGTCGGTGGATTCTATACAAAGACAATAACAGAGGACTTTGCCACCGGTATGCTTATAGAGTCCAACGGATATGTAAGTCTGGCGATTAGCGAACCTCTTGCCAGCGGAATGGCGCCCGATTCATACACGGAGCATATACAACAGAGAAAGAGATGGGGAAGAGGTGTTATCGGTACAGCGAAACAGCTCCATCTTTTCACCCGTCCCGGTTTGACACTTGATCAGAGACTAAGCTATCTGAGCTCTGTCATCTACTGGTATTCACCTGTCAAGAGCTTGATATACCTTATGTCGCCGTTACTCTATGCGGTATTTGCCATCCCGGTTTTCAAATGTTCATGGTTGGATCTTTTACTGTTTTGGGGACCAATGTTCATCATGCAGGATGTCACCCTCAGGGTGTTCAGTAAAAACGCAACGTCTCTTAAATGGAGCGGAATATATGAGACAAGTATCATGCCTTATCTGCTCATCCCTGTTTTAAAGGAGACTTTCGGAATATCCGCTTCTGTCTTCGAGGTTACGAACAAATCAGGAAAGATCAAGCGAAACAGGGTGGCGAAGAATATGTTCTTACCGTTTATGGTATTCACCACGTTGTCTGTATTCGGAATAGCGCGTTCACTATATGTTTTCAGTCACACAAAGGCTCTTGGTATTTTCGTGCTCCTGTTCTGGCTGATCAGAAATCTTTATTACATAATAATGTCTACCTTCCTGTTAGACGGGCGTGACAGCGACAGTGAACCCATCAAGGTAGTTGATGCCGAACCGGTTACTCTTCGTAAGATAAATGATGATGACAGCGAAGAGCCTGAACTTTACGGCGTCACTACATATATGACAGCGCACGGCGTAAAGGTATTTCTTGATGAACCAATGGGACTTGCTGTTGCAGACAGGGTTAAGCTCACTATAGAAAAAGATGACTATACGGCAGAGGTGACCGGCATTATCACGGGTATACTTACTCCCAGATCAGGTATTGCCAGTGTCTATTCTGTCGAGATCATCGATATGAGAGACAGCGTTTACGAGTATATGCAGATCCTGTATGACCGTGTGCCGTCACTGCCACAGTCTCTGCACAGGGATTTAGGTATTATCCGGCACTTACTAGTAAATGTTGCGCACAGGATACTTGACTGATATCATAAAGTTCTTATTTTTTCAGGCGGGATATAATAAAACAGTATATCTTCCAGTTCCTTAATATCTATGGGTTTAGACAGATAATCCTTAAAGCCTGATGAAATGTATTCGTCTTTGGCTCCTGTCACGGCATTTGCCGTAAGGGCTATCACAGGCGCACCGGCAGACAGGTTATCTTCCAGTTCATGCATTCTTTTAAGAGTCTCCGGACCGTCCATCCCGGGCATGAGATGATCAAGAAAGATAACATCATACTCATGCTCCCTGACGAGCCGGAGCGCTTCCTCGCCCGATCCTGCAGTATCTATACTGATCTTTGTTTTTTTCAGCAGCTTTCTTATCACGCTTAAATTCACCGAAGTATCATCAACTACAAGGATCCGCGCATCCTCCGCCGTAAAGCTTAAGCGTTTCATTTTTACCGTGGTTACCTTAAGTCTGTCGCCAAGCTCTCCGACCGGTTCATCATTTACCACTCCCTGCATGATCTCAAAGCTGAATTCAGAGCCTTTCCCATAAACACTTGATACAGATAATCTGCTCCCCATCAGCTCCAGAAGCTCTCTGGTTATTGAGAGTCCAAGACCCGTACCTTCTATAGTCCGGTTACGCTTTTCTTCTACACGCTCATATTCTTCAAACAACCTGTCCATATCCTCAGGTCTGATCCCGATTCCCGTATCCTTCACAGATATGCCCAATCTCACTGATCTTGCCGGCAATTCGTCACCGGGGCAGGCCTTTGCCAGACACTCCGCATCATCACTCGTGCCGTCTGCGATCTTCCTGATACCAAGGGTAATTGTACCTCTTTCCGTGTACTTGACTGCATTGGTCAATATATTTGTGATAATCTGTTTAAGCCTTGTCTCATCACCTGACAGCATTGAAGGAAGCTTCGGGTCTATTTCAAACTTCACAGTCAGACCCTTATCCTCGGCCCGAAGCCGCACGACATTATGAAGATCATTTACTATGGAAGCTATGTCATAGTCAACCGGAATTATATTCATCTTTCCGGCTTCGATCTTGGAAAAATCAAGTATGTCGTTAACGATGCCAAGCAGATTATTACCGGCTGAACGGATACCCTCGGCATATTCCAGGGTATTATCTTCTCTGCTCTCCTGAAGGATCAACTCATCCATTCCCAGTATCGCATTGATAGGTGTGCGGATCTCATGAGACATATGTGAGAGGAATGCTGATTTGGCATTATTCGCATCCCTGGCCTCTGCAGCCATATCCAACAGTTCTGTTGTGATCTTGCTCAAAAACGTGGACATTCTGTCAGACAAGGACAAAGTACGTCCATGTCGCAAGCTCTCAAGAGTCGGGTGTTCATACGAAGCCGGGTTATTTAATCCGGTCCCCTCCCTTAAGCCGATGGCAAGATGGGCGCTGTTTAATATCCCGCCATATCCGTTATGGTAAAACAGCTCACACGCACCATGCATAAGCGCGTGATCCGGTCCGACCGTGTTGAACTCGTCCCATTCGATATGAGCGTCTTCTTTAAGAAAGCTTATCCGGTTTCCGCACAGAGTAAGGAACAGGGCTTCCGGCTGGAATTTCTCCATCTTCTCCAGGGACACCCTGCTGGCGTAAAGCACTTCATCATGAGAGGCGAAGGTAAATCTCAGACGTTCGCCCTCATGTAAAGTCATCATAAAATACAGTTCTCCATCCTTACCCGAATCAATAGGGATCAGACAGATATTTATTCCATCACGTTCGACTACAAACGGAAACTCACAAATGTTGCTGACAAGATATGCATCCGGATATACTCCCAGATATTCCCTGTATATATCCACAGCCGGCAATCCGTTGATAGTGTTTATTACAGTCTCCCCTCTTGCAACTCTCTCTCCAAGCTCTACCGGCAGTCTGCGGCCAATGGGATTCCATCCAAGAGCGTAATCCGCCTCGACCATAAGCTTCTCACCGGCAAATATAACAGCCACAAACCCGTCATACAGCAGATCGTCTCCGACTATGAATTCATCTTTTTCAAGGTTTCCATCTTCCTCAATTATGATCTCACTTTCCTCCACGGAAACCTTTTGTGTGAGATTACGTATCGTGGTGGTGCCAAAGAGAGCAGCATCCTCATGGCCCTCCATTGATCTCTCCATAAACATGGTTGTATTAAGCGCCATATTGCTTCCGAAAAGCTCCACTGCTCTGACACTGTCGTAAGAATCAAGACGCGCCTTCAATCTGCCTGCGGCTCCGGTTTCCTCCCCGGGAAGACAAGGGATCGTAACAACTTCAATATCTGCCTCATCCGTAAGGATCAGATTAAGAAGTATGCCGGTGCCCTCCGGCATGAGTTCTGCAATCAGGGTAGCTGATATTCCGGCTATCATAAGTTCCGGATGACCGCAACCCTTTATTTCTCCGATCAGCTCATCTATCTCCTGCCTGGAAAAACCCTTCTCATAAAAAGTTATCAAAGCAGATTTATGATGTCTTTCAGACAGTATGCCATCTATCTTCCGTATGGCATCCCTGACCAAATCCATATCATTACACAGAAACTTTTTTTGTATCATATTATTCACCCATTTGGTCTTAAAAAACTTTGTCTTGTGTAGACATTTTAACATTTTTGTAATATAAATCGCAACAAATTTACTGTAATTTGTCAACATCTCTTTCTATTGCCACTCATTGATTTTGCTAGTATAATTATTGAAAAATACTTTAAGAGAGGCCTACGAACATGAAGAAAAAACGTGTCAAATCACTCAGGACTCAATTGTTGACCATAACTCTGATCAATGTTGTTGTGATAGCAGCCATCATAGGCATAATCGCAACTGTCAGCAGCAACAGGCTCGTGCATGAGAAATCCGAGCAGAGTCTCAGGAACAAAACCCTTGTTACAGCAGATGAATTAGACGCTGAAATGAGCAGGGTTGAGACCAGTGTTTCCATACTTGCAGACGCCGTTATGGATAATCTTGACTGGGATGCATTTACATCAGGGGATGCCGGCGTAGACGCGCTTACTGAAGCCGTCAGGCAGACAGCCATTGATTGCGCCAAGAATACAGAAGGTGCGATCACATACTATGTACGCTATAACCCTGACTTTGCATATCCCACATCCGGTATATTTGCACAGGTCAACTCTTCGGGCGAATATGACCAGCTCACGCCGACTGATTTTACCGAATTTGATAAGTCTGATACTGCAGTAAGCTGGTATTACGGACCGGTAAATTACGGAAAGCCGATCTGGATGAGTCCCTACTACAATTCGAACATCGATGTATTTATGATATCCTACGTAATACCGCTGTTTTATAACGGTCAGTCGGTAGGTATCGTTGGTATGGATATCTCTCTTGAGAATATCAACAATATCGTGGGGCAGCTTAACAGTGGCAATGAGAAAGCCTTCCTTGTTACTGCCGAAAGTACTACACTTGACCATCCTACCCTGGAAGACGGAAGTGATTTTACTGTTGGTCTTACCGGTGATGATGGCTTCGTCACCGAGGGCAGTTCGGTTTATGCATACAACACCTTAAGGAACGGATTTAAAATAGTGTTGCTTACTGATGTCAATAGTGTCAATAAGGAAGCTGTAAACCTTCGTACAAAGCTCCTGATCGGATCACTTGCCGGCATCCTGTTCGGTATAATCTTCGGATTCATAAGCATCACAAGGCTTATCGGTCCGTTAAAGTCAGTTACAGGTATCGTCAATCAGATGGGACAGCTTAATCTCCGTGTCGACGAGGCAGAAACAGCAAGGCTGTGCCGTATAAATAATGAAATAGGGCTTATTGCGAGGGCGGTAAGCAATCTTAAGACAAGACTGACCGAGGTTATCGGAGGGCTGACAGAATCGGCCAACACGCTTGAAAACACGGTTGAAGAACTGACTACCGATACAACGAGAACAATAAATATTATGGATACCATTGATTCTGCCTGCCGCGACATCGCAGAGGGTGCAATGAACCAGGCAGAAAGCACAACGGAAGCATCGGCCTCCGTTAAGGAAATGGGCGAGCTTATCGATGTGTCCAAATCAAGACTTGACGGAATACGTGGCGTATCCGGAGGAGTTAAGGATTCAACGCATTCCGCAAGCGACGGACTGGAGAAATTACAGCAGTCAAATCAAGAGGTTACACATGTTACCGAGGAGATCGCACAGGCAATTTCAGGAACCTCTCTTTCTGCCGACAAGATCAAGGAGGCCGCTAATCTTATCACCAGCATTGCCGGCCAGACCAATCTCCTGTCCTTGAACGCTTCGATAGAGGCAGCAAGAGCCGGAGATGCCGGAAGAGGATTCGCCGTAGTTGCAACCGAGATATCCAATCTTTCCGAGGAATCCAACAAAGCCGCATCCGAAATACAGACAATAATCGAAGAGCTCGTCTACAATTCGGAGCAGTCCGTACAGAAGATCCAGAGAGCCAAGGAAATAACCGAGCATCAGACTGCATTGCTTGAATCGGCGATCGAGGAATTCTCCACCGCAAAAGGCGGACTTGACGAGAGCATACAGGGAATATCAGATGTAGGCGAAACTACCGATCGTATAGACTCAACCAAGCAGTCGGTTTATGAAGCGGTATACGGACTTGCATCGATAGCCGACGCCAATGTTGCATCCACTCAGGAAACAGCTGCAAGCATTTCCAAAGCAAAGGAATGCGCTGCCGACGTTGACGCCAAGGCTCGCGAGATATCCAAAACAGCTACCAGGCTATCAGAAGAAGCAGCCAAGTGGACGCTGTAATATCGGGAAATTCTGCTTAATATTTGCAACCAGAAAATCCGCAGACAGTCAAATCTGGTCTGCGGATTTTTTACAGGTTTTTTTTCCTGATGATCTTACCTTTATGCATTAATATTTCAATCAATGTACCCTGCTCTATTCTTTATGAGTCAGGAACAAAAATACCGCTTAAGCTGAGTGATTTTGCATCATTTGTTCAGGTAAATATACTTGATACGACACAGGCATGCGACCTTCTTGAATGTACGAGGCAGAACCTTCAATATATGGTAAAGAACAGCCGTATTGAACCTTTACGAGAGGATGTCAAGGGTAACCTGTACCTCAAGGGAGAGGTACTTAGGGAATTATGTAAATAAATTCAGAAAATCCCGCCTTACCTCCATGTTCCTTCACGGACATCATAAACAGTCCGAACCTGCACCCGGTAAAGTGATCCAACCGGAACCGCAGCTTGTGTTCCTTTCCGATGGTCAAGTATTCACCGTCAACGTATATCCCGCATACGGCAACATCCCTGTCCTTGTTGATATCGCTAAAATCAGCACTTACCCTTACCCTAAGGCAGTCATCATTAAGCTCCACAATCTCTTCAACATCACCCGGATCGTCTCCCAGCTTCCAGATATCATCGGATGGATTGGTATATGAAGTCATCGCCGCAAACAGCTTTCCCTCTTCCCGTTTAATGCCCACAAGTGCGTAATCTCCCTGGAATGCCGCAAGCCCGGCATAATCTCCGTCATTAAGCTTTGACCCGTCTATCGTAACCTCAGCCGAGCATCCGGGCCAGATCATCCTCTGGGTTAGTATATTCTTCGCATGAAAAATATTCTTTACCGTCCTGTCCGTCGTAATCCAAAGCTTTCCCTTAACGGCATCGCAACTTATCAGATCCATATCAGGCTCGTGGTTGAACTGCCATATACTCTTAAAGCCGAAACACCCATAATCTGTCCTGTTATCCGTACATATCATGCGCGGATCATATCTGAAATCATCACTCCCTGTCAGAGGCTTATAAGCGTATCCCGGATTAAGATCTATCATGCTGATCATCTTGGGAGCTTTACCCATAACGCCAAATCGGGGGATAAGATTATCGCTTACATCGCTTATCCATTCAACCGGGACAACTACGGGTATCCTTCCAACCGCACCTCTGTCCTGAAAAAGCACTGAGTGCCATACACCCTCGGGCCCCTCCATGATACCGCCCTGAGCTATTCCTGATCCTCTGAAATCCATATCGTCATCAAATACATCTCCACCCGTGAATTCCCCGGTAAGCGAACATGCACTGAAGCACGCTTCCACCCTTCTCCATTTATCTTTCCTCGAATGGATAAGGAACAGCCAATACCTGCCATTGATCTTATAAATGTGGGATCCTTCGTATCCGAGATTGGGATTACCTTCATCTCTTAATATGCAGCGATGCAATCCGCCCTCAAGCGGCGCCGACAGATCGGGAGCAAGTTCAGTCAGGTATATATCGGTATTTCCGTACACCAGATAAGGCTTACCTTCATCAAAGAGCAGCGAACAGTCGTGATAAAAACCCTCGATCGTGTCCTTACTCCACGGTCCTTCTATCTTCTCTGCCCTGTACAGATATGTCTTATGCGTATCATTGCAGACAAACACCACGTAAAAAAGACCTTCATGATATCGCAATGATGCAGCCCACATACCCTTGCCGTAGATATGCTCATCACCATCAAGTCTCTGTGCACCTGTACTGTCAAGCCTGTCATAAACATAAGCAGCATGCTCCCAATTCATGAGGTCATACGATCTTAATATCTCCCCACCCGGCATGAAATGCATCGATGTGCTTATCATATAGAACACACCATCAACATAAATCACATCCGGATCGGGACAATCAATTTTCAATATGGGATTTGTTCCGCTTGTATATGATTTTTCCATTATAATCTATAGCATATATTCATGACCTATTGTTTGTTATAATACTTTATTCCTGAATCCGGGCAGAAATATGTTCTGATATAGCCATCAGTAGATACAATTACGAACTCGTTTGTTGCCTGTATATAATACACGTCATCTCCATCCTCGGCCTCTGTCTTGTGCAGCGCATTGGGATCTAACGGTACGGCTGCTGCTGCTTCTTCGTATTCTTTTGCCGATTTAAAGCCCATATCAATCCCATGCTTTTCATAATGCTCGTTAAGAAGCTTACTGTTACGGAACCTAAGCGCAGGCTCCTTGCTTATATTCTCTGTGGTAGGCACATCTATTTTTCTAGTATCAACAGCGATACTATCGCAACCAATAATAATCGCTTGAAAAATCACAAGCAGTGCAATCGTAATTACCGTAACAGCCGATCTGCAGATCCTCTTCTTCCCGCTCATCTTATTTCCTCCGGCATGGGCTTCCTTACTTTTGAAACAAATCTTTCCTCACATGCACCGAATTTCTCAAAATTATTTCTGCATTCGGTAAGGCTTAAGTCATTTGCTCCACCCGCAAGATCAGGATCATCCTCCTGAACGGGATCATCCTCCCAGAAGCATACAGGACATATTTCATAAGCCCCCGCATTCGGAAGCGTATAATATCCGCAGCACGGACAGCGAAACTTTTCTGATATTCCGATTGAACTCATCTCTTATCCTCTCAAAATGTTTGCTGACATCTGTTCCAACAATACCATACGGACACCTATCCTATAATATCACCAGACTCGCACAATTGATATCATCACACAAGTCGTAAAGCTTTCCTGTCTTAAGCCCCACAACTGTTGGCCTTAGACAATTGTTGCGGTTGTTCTTTACCACCTTGGCAGGTTCTCCCGAAGAGAGATTCACGATACTGTCTACCGGATACAGGATAACACAGTTTAAAAAACTCAGCATCACATTCATGTCCAGATCCTGCGTCATGGCCATTATCATTTCAACCGCCTCCCGTTTCGGAAACGCCTTCTTATACGGTCGTTCTGTGACCAGAGCATCATATACATCCGCTACGGCGATTATTCTGGCGTATTTATGTATATCATCACCCATCGTGCCAAGAGGATATCCTTTTCCGCTCATCTTCTCATGATGCTGCAGAACGCCCTTCATGATCGGTTCTGAAAACTGATTTTTTTCCTTAAGTATCTTAAAGCCAAACAGTGAATGCTGTTTCATAAGCTCGAATTCTTTATCATCAAGACGTCCGGGCTTATTAAGTACTTCTAGAGGAATCTGTGACTTCCCAAGATCATGCAACAATCCTGCGATCCCCAGCTCCCTTAACTCTTCAGTATTCAGGCCGCAGGTCTGCCCGATGACCATCGCCATCGTTGCTACATCCACACTGTGTTTAAAAGTATACTCATCGCTGACTTTGATAAGATTAATATCGATTGCAACAGCATTGCTGCCGGTGATAGCCCTGACCAGCTCGTTCGATATGTTTGTCGTTGTTTCCAAAAAACCTTCGGAATCAGTATTATGAAATAAGAATTGTATTCCTTCTCCGACGCGCTTGCATACTTCCTGATTGAGCTTTACCTTGGATCTGTCCTCCACCCTGCTCTTCTCTATAAGCTGTCTCGTATATATGGGCAGATTACGTTCAAGCTCTGATACTTCTTCAGGTTCGCCTTCACTTACATATATCCCTGCAACGCCATGTTCGCGCAGGTATTCTATTTGAAAATCATCCAGCACCGCTCCTCTTGCTATCATCTCTCTTCCACGGGAATCGACTATAGCTTGGTCGATCTTCATTCCGCTTTTAAGCGTTCTGGTGCTGATAAGCTTACGTTTAACCATGTATTCAATCCCCGGTAAGATACTCCCTGAGCCTTTCCTTATCAAGTATCTTCTGAAGTTCGCCGCGGGCTATCGGTCTGGTTATCAAACCATCAACCTCAAGATCTTTTCTGTGTTCGAATACCCCTCTCTCCTCCTCATATACCATGAAATATATAGGAACATTTGCCATCTCTTTGTAGAGTCTGACTATTGATATTATCTTCTTAGCGGACATGACAGTCATATAACAGTCAAGGAATATTATATCCGGAAGATGTGTGTTCATATAAAAGATCGCTTCTTTCGGATCGGAAAACACCGCGCATTCATAATCTCTGGACAAATATATCTTCATTAGATCCAAAGTCTGATAGTCATCATCTATTACGACAATAATGGACCTGCCGTTCTCACTTCTCACAGGCCTTATGTCAGGAGTCTCCAAATCGTCATCGAGTACAAAGTTCTCATTGGGGTGCGGCTGTCTCTCCGATGCATCCCCCAGGATATCCTGTATTTCCTCTTCATCCCCGAACTTTATAAATTTATCCAATCCATCTGCCATTGCAGAAACTCTCCTTACTTAGCTTGTTATTTATCCTTATGACGATCAAAGAAACCTTCGAATTCATCCCTTGATTTCCTGAATGCCTCGAGAAGCTGTGGAGCAAACACACCGGCTTCACCCTGTACGATCATATTGAAAGCCTCTTCCTTGCTGTATGCCGCCCTGTATACGCTCTCCGTAACCAGTGCATCATAAACATCGGCTATCGATTCACATTGTGCGGAAATGGGGATGGCGTCCCCCTTCAATCCATCAGGATATCCCCGTCCATCGTATCTTTCATGATGATAACGGCATATCTCATAGCTGATCCGGGCATAGTCCTCATCCCAGATACCGCTTATGTTGTTAACTATATCGGCACCGCGTATCGTATGACTTTTCATAAATTCAAATTCATCTTTGGTAAGCTTGCCCGGCTTGTTAAGTATAGAATCCGGGATCGCTATCTTTCCTATATCATGAAGAGAGCTTGCAGACACAATGATATCCACTATGTTCTCATCGAGTCCGGTTTCGGGATGATCTTTCATCATCCTTGTTGCTATTATCTCAGTATAGCCCTTGATGCGATTAATATGGTCACCGCTCTCAAGACTGCGGCACTCAACAACTGTAGCAAGGATATCCACTATATTCTGCTTGCTCTTGTCAAGCTCATCTTTCTGCATCTTAAGAAGCTTGAACTGCTTGTTCATGGTAACGGTCTGCGATTCTACTTTCTGCTCAAGACCGCGCTTGTATATGAAGAGTTCGGTAAGATTGCTTACTCTTCGCTTTACTATCTCCGCAATAAAAGGCTTATGTACAAAATCATAAATACCCATTCTGGTCGGACTGTGTTCAAGATGCGCAGCCTCGCGTTCGTTGATAAACAGCACCGGCATTTTGGACAAAAGACCACGCTTGTCAAGCCTCTCAAGGAAACCATAACCGTCAAGTCCCTCCATCGAGAACCTGTACAGGACTGTAGCAAATTCTTTTCCGTGATTATCAAGCTGGGTCATTACCTCCATGATGTCCCCTGCCGTCTCCACCTCAAAGGAATCCTTAAGTATCTCCTTCAGCTGTTTCCTGTTAGCTTCCTCATGATCTACGATCAAAACTTTTTCCATAATGCTCCCTCTCCCCTGACTATCTAAATACGATCAACCTTAACACCGTTTTCATCATCGCTTACCCTTACACCTACTGTTCTTTCATTGGCCTTCCAGCGCTTTCCGTTAACTTCTACGACCACACCCTCATATACGGCGCCCTTCATCTCTACCTTGGCCTGCTTGGCTTCCTCTATCTTGGCTTCGACAGCCGCAAGCTCCTCTTCAAGTACCTTTTTGTTTTCCTCCTTGGTATATCGCGCGTTGTCGATCTTCTTGAACATATCCATTTCGGCAAGAGCATCAGCAGGATACAGTGCCTCCAGTTCCTCATAAGCCGCATTCAGTGTATCCAGTTCCTTATTTATCTTCTTGATCTGGTTGGATATTATTATCTGGCGCTTGATTATCTCATTGCTGACTCCGACCCTCAAGAAAGTCTTTACTCCGGATTCGTTGCCAACCTCGTTAACCTTTATCATCAGCTCGGCATACGTTGAGCCACCGATAAGCGAACCTTTCCGGCCGGCCAGCTCTATCACGCCTCCGCACTCCACTTCACTCTTAAGGCAGTAGCTAACCTTGATATTTCCTCCTGCCTTCACGTTTACATTTTCAAAGAAACTTCCTTCGATATTGTTACCGGCTTTTATATGTCCTTTACTCTGAGAATTAACGCCCTTTCTAAGTATTATGTTTCCTCCTGCTTCCAGAGTAGCACCTTCCACAAATCCGTCTACGATAAGGTCATCCTTGGCGATTATGGTACAGCCGTTTCCAATGTTTCCGGTAACATGGATATTGCCATCGAACCTTGTATCACCCATATATGCAGTGACTTCCCCAAGGGTAAGCAGATTGGATACTTCAAGCTTCGAGCCGTTAAGCTCAACTATGCCATCCACGTTGGCTATATATGTAACATTATCCTGTTCAACATAAAATCCCTTGCCGGTAAGGATATTCTTTTCTTTGCCCTTTATCGTCGGAAATTCCTGTCCGAAAATATTATAACCGACAGATCCCGGTTCAGCAGGATGATAGACCGCAAGCTTCTGGCCTCTCTTTACCTGCTCAAACCACTCAATATCTTTGTAATCAAGGCTTCCATCTTCAAGTACTTTTGGTTCTCTGTTAACCTCGGTCCTGAAAAAGAACTCATAATAACCGTCCGGTCCCGGTTCCGACTTAAGTCCCTGTGCTATGATCTGGGGCTGATTACCTGCCTGATCGGTCAAGATCATGTTGATGACATTTTCATCGATCCCCTTTATTATTCCTCTCTCCTCAAGGGCATTTCTTATAACGCTCCTGGTTATCCCGGCACGTCTCCCTGTCAGCTGGAAGTAAGCCGTCATCTGATCCGGGGTTATCTTGATCTCAAAATTGTTATATGCTATCGCCTTGGTCTCACCCAATTCATATGGTGTATCATCCACGATACCCGCCGCCAGATATGCACGCTTGACTGACATATCGGTTGCAGGATACATAAGGCTCGAATACCTGGATACATCAAGTCCATCCTCAAGACCCAGCCTTATCTCTCTCATCTGCTGCCAGTCATATAACGGATTCAGATACATGGAAATATTGACCTGATGCTCCATTCCCCTGCGGATCTCGCGCATCTGACGCCATTCATAATCAAGCCCGGTATACTGTCTTACATTAAGTCCACGCTCAAGGCCCAGCCTTATCTGCTCAATCGAGCTTCCTCTTAAATTCGGATCTATATATGGTTTTATATTTATCTTCTTTTCAAGACAGATACGTATCTGTTCCAACTGCTCTTCATCATAATTGTCCTCTATGTAAGGAGCCAGATCCACGCCTGACTTTATCGCCTTTCGAAGTTCCCTTAAAGTTCCTGCCGGAAGGCTGACATATTTGGAAAGATTTATTCCGTCAGCCAGTGCTAGGCGCAGCTGTCTCATAGTATCAAACGGAACACGCGGATACGCATACAGTCTGACGTTAAGCTTCGCCTCCAGACCAAGTCGTATCTCTTCCATCTGAAACCAGTCAAAATCCTTTCTTGCATATATCTCATACGGAAGATCACTCATCATTCCGAGACGAATCTCACGCATCTGCAACGCAAAAAAGCCCTTATCTTCATAAGGTTCAATATCAAGGCCTTCCTCAAGTCCCAACTTGATCTCTTCGACCTGATCCCTTGTAAAACCCTTATCGTAATATTCCTGCTGTTCCCGTCTTGTCATACTGCCCCCAAACTTCCCCTATGTTATGTTACCTGTATATTGTACCACAAATTCGTAAGCAATACACAAAATTCGCTACAAAATTTAAAGTATTTTACAACATTTTTATCGGATAAATGCAATTATCCTTTACTTATCACACAAATATACCGTATAATTCTCATATTCGATGATAATTCGCACTATTTACAGACGACTTTTTTCGGAGGATTACCATGAACAATAATAACAGGATGCCCCGCATATATCTTATTACGATTCTTGCGCTGCTTATCTGCTGTATGAGCGCATGTTCTAATATTACTGTTTCTGAAAACACCTCAACCGGGGCTCAGACACCTGCGGATGCCGATGCAGATACGGATACAGCGGCGGATAACACCAAAGAAGAGTCTGTTTCAGATACAGCAAAGGAAAATGACCCGAATAAAGATCTCCCTGATATCATCTGGCTTGGCGACTCGCTCACGCAGGGATCTTTGGGGGATGATAATCACAACGAAAACAATCCGCAGGCTCCCTGGCGTGTACTCGGAGAAATATCAGGGCTCAACGTAACAGGCGCCGGGTTCTTCGGATATAAAACACATGACATTTACTGGGCATATGGGGAATACGGCGGGATCAAGGAACCGGCTGTCACTTATGTGCATTGGGTGGGATCAAATGATTTTCAGGTATCTGCTGACAGTATTGACGAAGTCATAGAAGAAACCGACAGGTTCAATAGTAACGTCGGCATTACAAAATACATTGTCCTTGGCACACCTAACCGTAAGGATATGGATCCGGACACACATACTCTGGCAAATGAACGCCTGTCAGAACACTATGGCGATAAATACCTTGATATCATGCCATATGTTGAGTTCGTCCAAGATGGCGTTCACCTAACGGAAGATTCCTACAGAAAGGTGGCCGAGGCTGTATATGAAAAACTGAAAAGTCTGGGGTACTGCAAATGACCGCCCATAAGCTTATCTGGCCCGGTCTGCCTCAATCATCTTCTTCATCGCTTCTACAGCTATCCTGACAGCTGCCGATGTATCCTCGCTCATCTTCTGATCAAGACCTGCCTTCTCGCGTTCCTGATTCCAGATAACGTGGAAACAAGAGCCTGCGCGGCAGCCCCTTGCCGAAGCTATTACAAACAGTGCAGATGATTCCATTTCAGAAGCCTTTACTCCAAGACGCTTCCACGCTTCCCATTTATCAAGCAGCTCATATGAGACAGGCATGGATTCCGGTGAATGCTGTCCATAGAACGAATCCTTGCACTGAACAACACCGGTATGACTCTTGCAGCCCGCTTCATCCGCAGCCTGTTTAAGCGCCATAACGATATCAAAATCAGCCACTGCCGGGAATTCGATCGGCGCATATTCCATCGATGTATGCTCATACCTGATCGCACCCGTAGCTATCACTATATCACCGGACTGTACATTAACATCTATGCCTCCACAGGTTCCGCAGCGTATAAAGGTATCGGCTCCTATGTGATGCAACTCTTCAACTGCGATTGCCGTTGACGGTCCGCCGATCCCTGTTGAACAAACGCTCACCTTCTCGCCGCTTAAATATCCCGTATAAATATTGAACTCACGGTTATAAGCAACCTGCTTAGATCCCTCAAACAGCTCCGCCACTGCAGCGCATCTGCCCGGATCACCCACAAGGATCACATATCTTCCTACATCGCCCTTAACACACTTAATATGAAATTCCTTCTCAAGTTCCTGCATACCTTACCTCCCTGAAAATGATAATCTTTTATAATCTGATTGACGATAAATAGTAATTAGGATATACTATTCATTGCAATGCCTCAGTGGCGGAACTGGCAGACGCACAGGACTTAAAATCCTGCGAGGGTTAAACCTCGTACCGGTTCGATTCCGGTCTGAGGCAGACAGAATATATGAGTCAGAGGATATATCCCTCTGGCTCATTCTGTATTTACGCAAAATTCCCCATCCTTAACCGAAAGCTCGATATTACCCCCATCCTTAAGGCTGCCGAACAGAATATCATCAACGAACAGGGGTTTTAAGTCATTCCTTATGATCCTGTCTATCTCCCTTGCCCCGAATTCATGACTGATCCCTCGCTCCAATATGAGCGATCTGGCCTCATCAGTCACACTTAAGGTTATCTTCTTCTTATGAAGCATATCACCAAGTTCCTTAAGCTTCTTATCAACGATGCGCCCGGCCATATCATCATCCATGCCGTTGAAGACAACGATCTTATTGAGGCGGTTGCGGAATTCCGGTTGGAAGGTCTCCTTTACCTCTTCCATAAGGATGCCATTATCCTGATATCCGCTTCCGAAACCGATACTCTTCTTGCCAATCTTATTGGCACCCGCATTTGAAGTCATGATAAGCACCACATTCCTGAAGTCTGCTTTACGTCCCTGATTATCCGTTAATGTCGCATAATCCATGACCTGAAGCAGAACACTGTAGATATCCGGATGTGCCTTTTCCACTTCATCAAGAAGCAGGACCGATGAAGGATTCTTACGTATCTCCTCGGTAAGCAGGCCTCCTTCCTCATACCCCACATATCCCGCCGGTGCGCCTATGAGCTTCGCCACGGCATGCTTCTCGCCATACTCGCTCATATCAAACCTAATGAGTTTTACTCCAAGTTCTTCAGACAGGCTCTTTGCCACTTCTGTCTTACCGACACCTGTAGGCCCGACAAACAGCAGGCTGGCAAGCGGTTTGTTATCCTCAAGCAGTCCGGCCCGTGAGAACTTTATAGAATTTACTACGAGTCCTATTGCTTCATCCTGACCGAATATCCTGCTCTTTAACTTATCTTCAAGCGCTGCCAGACCTTTAGCATCATCACTTTCAATACTGCTTAAAGGCACACGGCATATCTTTGTGAGCACCTTTGCAACAACTTCCTTATCTACCAGAGGCGCTGTCCCATCTTCCTGATGCAGCTTCTTATAGGCGCCTGCTTCATCCATAAGATCTATCGCTTTATCCGGCAGAAACCTCTCGTTTATATGCTTTGCGCTCATCGTTGCAATATATTTCAGTACATTCTTAGCATATACTACCTGATGAAATTCCTCGTATTTAAACTTAAGGCCGTCAAGTATCTTGACTGTTTCTTCCTCTGTCGGCTCTTTTATCTCAATATTGGCAAAACGCCTTATAAGGCTCTTGTTTTTCTCAAAGCGCTTTTTATATTCATCATAAGTCGTAGCTCCTATAAAGCGTATGTGGCCATCACTTAAATAGGGTTTAAGAAGATTAGCTGCATCATGAGAACCTTCACCCGTCGCTCCCGCACCCGTAAGGTTATGGATCTCATCAATATATACGATTGGCTTCTCTTCCTTACCAATCTCCGTAAGAACCTTCTTAAACCTTTTCTCAAGCTCACCACGGTACTGCGTTCCGGCAAGCATGGCACTCATATCCAACGCAAAAATCTTACTGCCCTCAAGCTGCTTTGGTACATCACCATCATTAATGCGCTGCGCCAGGCCGTATGTTATTGCTGTTTTACCTACGCCGGGCTCACCTATGTGAAGCGGATTATTCTTATCCTTCCTGCAAAGTATCTGTATCGTACGCTCAAGCTCCTCTTCCCTTCCTATAAGCGGATTGACGTCGTCAAGCATATC
Source organism: Lachnospiraceae bacterium (assembly GCA_017524595.1). Lineage (GTDB taxonomy): Bacteria > Bacillota > Clostridia > Lachnospirales > Lachnospiraceae > UBA2868. The sequence goes on from JAFXVI010000014.1 coordinate 36,014, forward strand.
GTTAAGGCAAGGGGCGTACTGCCTCCAGCCGCTTCCCTTATGTTGTGTATGGGTATTGGTATGAGGTTCATCACTGTCTTCATCAACGTCTTCTTCTCTGTCATCGCTTATACTTGTAAGGGTACGTACAAGGTCAGTCCCATCAACACCCTGCTTCTCCATGAAATATACAGCATGGCTGTTTTCAAGCTTCCAGATGGAATGGATGATATGCCGTATATCTATCTCCTTCCTTCCGCTGCTTAATGCCTGTTCACCCGCATATGCAAGTGTATAGGCCACTCCCACAGATAACTCGGGTGTGTCAGTGTCTGATTTTTCTATATATTCATCGCTGTAACCCTCAAGATCCTCTGCCAGCGCACCCACGTTGCCGCCACATTCCTCAAAAGCCGCCCTGAAGTCAGGATTATTGCACAAAAGCAGAACCAGTATCTCCGGTGTTACATACTCATAATGATGCTCTGTTGCATATATTATCGAATCACGGAGTACCGCCGCGACATCATTCGATAAATTCATTTCAAGCCTCCTCTACAGTCATCCTGAAGGGGTAACCCTTCTCTTTGGCAAGATTCATCGCCTTGCCAACCTTGGTAAGCGCAATATCATAAGGATACCTGCCTACCGCTGCTTTCCCGCTGTTATGTACAGTCAGCATAAGTGCCTCTGCGCTTGCCTTATCCTTGCCAAATACCTTTATAAGCACATCCACCACGAATTCCATTGTCGTAAAGTCATCATTCAGCATTATAACATTGAACAGTTTAGGCTCCCTGACTCTGTCCTTCGTCTTCTCATTTACTGATTCCTGTGCAGTTGTTTTTGATTTTCCTATTCTAAATAAACCCATTACCCTTAACTGTCTCCCAATCTATGAAATGATAAATCCTGACACAAGTCCGAATAAAAGCCCTCCTATGTGCGCCGAATAATCGATATTCGGTATAGCAAAGCTTGAATATATGCTGAATACCAGCGCAAGAAATATACGCCGTTTAGGTATATCAAATCCCTCCGCCTTTTTAAGAGCAAGAGCGATTATCACGCCCATTATTCCGTAAACCGCGCCTGAAGCGCCTACTGAAGTATACCTTAAACCGGACAGCATCTCGAACAGATATGATACAGCATTTCCTGCAAGTCCCGACAGCAGATAAACAAGTGCAAACTTCACATGTCCTATCCTTCTCTCCAGCAGATCACCCGCAGCATACAGCATTACCATATTACTCAGAAGATGTTCTGCTCCGCCGTGAAGGAACATGGCGGTAAACATCCTGTAAACCTGTCCCTGCGATACAAGATCATAATCCATCATGCCAAATATCGTAGGAAGCGGTGCCAGTATTATCGTTGCTACAAAAACAAGCACATTTATAATAACAAGTGCCAGTGTTACAGGTGCAGGCCCGGTCTTAGACTCATTATCTTCGTAAGTATCATTATCTATATAAGCGTCATTTTCTACGTATTTATCATTATCTACATAATACTCATCATTGTTCTCATATTCTGTCATTTTTATCAGCTATTCTATTTCATTTTTAGTCTTTCCTAGTTTAATGATAATCTACAATCAACAAAAAAACAACCGCTTTATAAGAGCGATTGTTTATGAAAAGTGGGGCCTATAGGGCTCGAACCTATGACCCTCTGCTTGTAAGGCAGATGCTCTCCCAGCTGAGCTAAGACCCCATAGTTTACTATTTAAATTATTAACAGAAGCGACCCAGATCGGACTCGAACCGACGACCTCCGCCGTGACAGGGCGGCGCTCTAACCAACTGAGCCACTGGGCCTAATGACTTAGTGAAGATGAACGCATGCGTGAAATCTGAACTTAGTCAGTAGGCTCTGCAGCGTTGCTTAGTGAAATCGAGCACGTGTGCGATGATTGAACTTAGCAACAGTCGCTGGGCCTAGCTATGAGCACTTAGCGACCGTCCTTTGGTCGCTTACGTGCGATGCATACCGAACCTTTAGTGAATCAAGACCGCAGGTCGCAGATGAACTTAGTAGTCCGGTAAAGACCTGTGATATTTATCATTAGATTCGCAGAGCCGTACGGTTCCCGTTTG